>CAYZWV010000130.1:0-1546 GCA_964482255.1 uncultured Methanocellaceae archaeon | reverse complement strand
GAAGAGAGATGTTAAGCTTACCCAATTTTAAAGGAAATTCAAATTCATCTATAAATAAATTGTTCCATACGTGGTCAATAGTGTTCGGCACGATAATTGAAAGTTGAAAAATAGACTTCCATTTGCATATTTTTTGTTTAGTTAAGAATTACCAAAATGCGAATGGAGGTGATTACTATTCCAGAAGACCAAAATTTGTTTCATGCGATTACTAAACCTATTACAGAATTAATGAAGAATCAAGAGAATATTCCTGACCATGATTCTGGTAAAAAGTTGCCGTTCGAGAAATTTGTGACCTTACTCCTTTATTTCTATCTTCAAGGTATCGATTCTCTCCGTTCTTTGATTACCGATCTTAAAACAAATGACCGTATTTCAACCATCAATCTGATTCCAGTTGGTTTAAGCACGATCCACGATGCGTTTCAACGCTACTCGGTCCGTTTTTTTCAATTGTTCTATGTTCGGTTACTGGAACAATTGCCCGTTTATGTCATCGAAGAATTCCATGATTTAGGACGGTTAGTGATTAGCGATGGGTCTATTTTTCCAATGGCTATTCATAGTTTTTGGGCTGAATTCCGAAAAAAATCAAAAGCGTTTAAGTTACATCTTCATTTCGAGCTCAATCTCATGCTTCCAACCTGTTTTATGATCACTACTGGTAAAAAAGATGAACGCAACGTGATGGCGACATTGATAGAAAAGGCCGTAACTTACATCGCCGATCGCGGCTACTTATCTTTTGATCTGTTCAAAACGATCCTGGATCATCAAGCCCATTTTATCATACGGGTGCGGAAAAACCTGGTTTACCACGTCAAAAAACAGCTGCCCATTGTCCTAAATGAGACCATGAAGCATATTTTCCAACATGTCACCGATGAATTGGTCTTATTTCAGGCCGACAACCATCAACTCCGATACCGACGCATCTCATTTGTGACCAAACGGACCAAATTCGTGCTGGTGACCAATCGCTTGGATTTGACCACCTACCAAATTATAAAATTATATGCTCTCCGATGGCAGATTGAACTCTTCTTTCGCTATTTCAAACAAATCTTGAATGGCATCCATATTATCCATACTTATCCCGATGGCGTTACCATTCAATTTTATGTCATCTTGATCGTTAACTTACTTTTAATGCAGTATAAAAGAACCCAAATGCTCAGTCCGGCTTACCGGTATAAAAAAAATCATTCCAGATCACAAATTTGTATCTTTGGTTCCCCTGAAGATTGGGTCACATCGTTGGGAAAGCAAATCCCTGATCTTCTGAAAATCAAAAAACAGGAAAGGAATGCTATAAAAAACTCCTTGTTCAAATCCAATCAGATTAATTTTGATTTCTATTAACAATAACTGTGCCGAACACTATTGATACGTGGTCATCCTGTTTGTTTTTTATATCATAATATCGAACATCTTTAAATAGTTGAACCATATTAGAATCAAAAATAACTATGCCAGCCTCTAAAGAAACATTTTCTGTTTTTGCTTTTTCCAATCCCTGTTCACCGTCATAGGCAACAATGAC
>CAYZWV010000129.1:0-1641 GCA_964482255.1 uncultured Methanocellaceae archaeon | reverse complement strand
TGGAGAGCGCGTGTCGGATTTTCCGACCGTGGGTTCGAATCCCACCCTCTCCGCAGAAGAAAATTATAAAAACCGAAGTCCGTTTATGCGGATGTTAGATGCTCATTGCAGGCAAAAAATAATAAAAAGTAGAATTATCTCGACACTTTAATGGGGAAATTACTGAGAGTTACATGAAAAAGACAAAAATTCCACAAATGCTCGAAGAGGAATATAAATCTTTAGAGCCAATTCTGCGTAGATGTCGTGCAGAACTTAAACGAATTATCATTGCTCAGCTAAGAAGGATTCAAAATCCTGAACTTGTGCGAATAAGACTGACTGAGGCGCGAGTAAAATCTTTAGCAAGCTTATGGGGAAAAGCTCAAAAAAGGGAGTGGAAGGTACAAGAGATTTTAAACGAAATAAAAGACCTTATAGGTTTTAGAATTGTATGTGCAAATATAGAAGATGTACGTCGCATCAAGGAATTGTTGCTTAGCAATCCTCGGATTAACGAAATTCCTGGCTCAGAAGAAGATCGGATAACAACACCAACATCATCTGGTTATAGAGATTTTAAATTTTGTATTGAATACGAGACTCGTGATTCCACGTACAGCACTGTAATATGTGAAATCCAAATTCGTACTGTACTCCAAGACAGTTGGGCCATTGTTACTCATAAAGATATTTATAAGGAGGGAGATGATCTGCCAGAATCCTTAAAGAAGCTTTCTTATCGCTTATCGCAGCTACTTGATGTTGCCGACCAAATTGCACAAGACATTAGAGAGCAAGTGTCTGAAAAAAGAGAGCCTTCAAAGCCTAGAGGCAGATTAGTAAACGAGGATACATTACGAGTATTATTTAAAAAGGCTTTTGGAGAATTACCACCCGATTATTTGGTTCGTCTTGCAAAGGATAAGTGCGACGAGTTGGGCATTACACACATAAAACCGCTTGAGGAAGCACTACTTTCTGAGAAGAATAAAAAGCAAGTTAAAAAAGCATATGAAAAAAGTACAGGATGGAATATGCCTAATGAACTAATTTTTGAAGCCTCACCTTTAATAGTCGCATATGGCATTAAAATTGCCGCGGATGCGGTGAGTAAACATGGGAAACAAGAATGGTTTGAAATCGATCAAATATATAGAAGAGAAATCGCAAGCGAACTCCCTGATACCTTTGAAGAATTCCTTGAATATTTAGAGCCTCAGACAAAGGATGATCTAACAGATTTTCCTGATAGAATTTATCGGCTTGCAAAAGTGTTCAATGCTATGAAGGAATGTTCTCTTTGTGGTGCCCCCATTATCAATGAAGAAATATTTGCTGAAACTGCACAAGAACATTATGGGGTGGAAGATCTTGAGGGAAAAATTGAAAGTGCAATTTTAAATTCAGGAGCAGACGTAGGTGAAGGAGGCCTTTGCTCATACCACGCTTACCATAAAGATGATTGATTATTGCAAAATATAACAAAAGGGAGGTCATATCTTAAAAGTGACTGCAACGGTCGGCTAACACGGTGTATGCGGTTCGCTTCGCTCACCTAAATTGTGCCTTCGGCACAACTTCGCATACACCGAAACCGTTAACCGCAATGCTGCTATTAGGAGATAGATAATAATGATTGGAGAAGTCATATTTGTAATA
>CAYZWV010000128.1:0-1654 GCA_964482255.1 uncultured Methanocellaceae archaeon | reverse complement strand
GGTCAAACAACCCTTTTCCACCTCGAACATAAGCGTTAAAGGGAAAGGAAAAAGGGTCAATGGAGAAACACAGTTTCTCCTTGCTGGGTCAAAGGCGCAAGGTTGAGGGCCTTGTCTCGTAGGAGTTCGCGAGTTCAAATCTCGTCCCCCGCATATGGTAAAAACAAATCCAAGACTGGTAAAATTGGTACAGGATCTTAAGACCAAATCACGTGAGGAGAAAACGGCAATCTGGAGAGATATAGCAAAGCGGTTAGAACGACCGACAAGAGATTACGCAGAGGTAAATGTAGGCCAAATCAACCAACATGCATTAGAGAATGAAACAGTGCTAGTGCCAGGTAAAGTGCTTGGATCCGGCACTCTAGACCATCCTTTGGCAATAGTTGCTCTCAATTTCAGTCTTTCCGCTAGAGATAAGATTACAAAAATGAAAGGAAAATGCATCACAATAGAGCAATTAATGGAGGAGAATCCTTCTGGCAAAGGAGTTCGAATAATTCAGTGATTAAAATGAAAATGACTGTCATCAATGCAGATGGGCTCATCTTAGGACGTTTGGCATCAAATGTAGCGAAACGTCTACTTTTGGGAGAGGATATGCTCATCGTAAACGCAGAAAAAGCTGTAATTTCAGGCTCGAAGTTAAGCACGTTTGAAGAGTATAATCAGCAAATAAATATGGGAAGTAGAGAAAAAGGTCCGTATTACCCAAAGAGACCAGATCAGATACTAAAGAGAACGATTAGAGGCATGCTCCCCTATAAGCGAAAATATGGACGAGATGCACACTCCCGATTGAAAGTGTATATTGGAGTACCCTATGAGGTGCAAAACGAGTCTTTTGAGACTATTAAGTATGCTAAAATGTCAAGATTGAGTACGATTAAGTATATGCGATTGGGAGACCTTAGCAAGAAGCTGGGTGCTAAATGGTGATCCTATGACAAAGATTCTTAATGAAAGTGGTAAGAGAAAAACAGCTATAGCGAGGGCCACAATAAAGAAAGGCACTGGAAAAGTCAGGGTGAACAAAAAACCCCTGGAAATTTTAGAGCCAGAGTTGGCAAGACTTAAGATCTCTGAGCCATTGCTCATCGCGGGTGATTTGGCTTTAGGTATAGATATAGATGTCAACGTGAAAGGCGGGGGTTTCATAGGTCAAGCAGATGCCGTTAGAACGGCAATAGCGAGAGGATTAGTAAAGTGGACTGCTGATGAAAAACTTAAGGACCTATTCTTAGAATATGACCGAAACTTGTTGATCAGCGATGCCAGGCAAAAAGAGCCCAAAAAAGTAGGGGGACCTGGTGCAAGGGCAAAGTATCAAAAGTCATACCGGTGATGAGATGATTCCAGTCAGATGCTTCACATGTGGAAAGGTTATATCAAGTGTGTGGGAGGATTATAAAAAAAGAATTGAGGAAAGAAAAAAGGAAATGGAAACAGAAGAGATAAGGGTTGAGGATATACTAGATGAACTTGACATTAAGAGATACTGTTGTCGACGCATGATACTATCGCATAAGGAAATGGTAGATGAGTTGGCGAAATATTGATAGGGGTTGTGGGGTAGTCTGGTTTATCCTTCGGCGTTCGGGTCGCCGTGACCTGAGTTCAATTCTCAGCAACCCCATCCAAAGGTGATTGATTG
>CAYZWV010000127.1:0-1766 GCA_964482255.1 uncultured Methanocellaceae archaeon | reverse complement strand
AAGGGTGTTTAAACAAAACGACATAAAAATATAAAAACAATAGACTTAGACGTACATTTTTGTTATATTATTACTTAACTTAATCAATAACAAAGGAAGATGCATGTCTAAGTCACTAAAAGATATTAAACGCCAAGTTAGGAAGCAATTAAAAAAAGTTTATCCACATTTTAATCGTCTACCCAAGAAACTTAAGAAGAAGGTCTTGGAAGATATTTGTACAGAGGTTTTTGCTGGTTATGATAATACAAAACAAGTTACAGCGCCCTTCCACGAATTATTCAATATATGTGAGCTTCCAGAGGCGATTATCCCGATAGCTCAAATGCAAAAGCAGATCAAACAGCGAAAGCATAATTGGCTTTTTCAACATTTACCGTATCGTCGTCTTACGGATATAAAAGACCGTGAATTACGAGACATCATCGAGATGGTAGATTGGGATTTACTCAATGATCTGTTGGTTGATCGGAACTATACAGCAGGGAAACGGTCTATCATACCGGTTCAATTATTTCGAGCAGAGTTACTGAAACATTTAAAATATCCGGAGCTCAGTTACCGAAAATACGCCGCCAGAGAGATCAATAACGAAGAACGCAAAGAGAACCGAACCTTCATCGGCTTAAAACGAGGGCAACAAATTTCACATAGTCAACTTTCACAATTTCGATCGTCTGTTAATTTTAGTCAATTGACGAATGTCATGGTTTATTTCATCTGTTTGTTTTTGGAAAAAGCTTCTTTCAGTTCATCTACTTTTTATGCGGTTGACTCTACGGAGCTGGCAGCCAAAGTATCACCTTACCCTTTGTTTAAACTGAAGATAGGTGATCAGTATATTCGATTTTATCAAGATCTTGATGCCGATGTCGGCAGCCGCCGACCCAAACGAGACCGGTCCAAATTTGTGGTGGGGTATCGTTTACATACCTTAACCGTCATCGATGCCGACCATGAAATGGCTTATCCGTTGCTGTCAATATTAGCGCCGGCGAATCATCATGACAGCAATTTTTTATCGCTTTTGGTTGAATTTGGTCAACGGATCGGTTTGCCGTTGAATGTCATTGCAGCGGATCAGGCTTATGGTCAAGCAGAGGAAACCACTGCAATTCAGAATAAACATCATGTTACGATCCTGAATACGCCAAAAGAGCTCACCAAACTTCCGGAACATGTTGATGAACAAACCTATGAAGTGTATCGAAATTCATATTGTTCCGTTGCGATGGAATACCGGGGTAAGGATGAATCGTTCAACCATGAGTTTCATTGTCAAGCCCAGCCTGGTGACTGTGCTTTGCAGGGGAGTTGTGATAAAGTCCGGTTTCTGCCGGTAGATTCAGGGGCTTTCGGTCAAATTCCCTCATTTTTCCCGGAGGCACAACGGATTCACCAGATGAGAAAAGTAGCGGAACGCCCATTTAATTTGATCAAGCATCGTGATGGTTTGGAACCATTGAGAAGCAAAGGAATAGAAAATTCTACGTTTGTTGCCGGTATAGCCAATATAACCACCTTGTTAATTGAGATCGCCGGTTATCGTAAAAAGAAGAAAAATAAGGATGTGCAAATTCCCTTAGCATTTTGTCAAAAAGCGGCATAACTACGAATAGACATAAGGAATTGGAAGAAAAAAACCTGTTTGATTTTTGGGTTGAACTAAAATCAGTTTTGCAAAATATTTGACCAAGACACAACGGATATAGACAAGGAGTAAAACATGCCCAAATATAGATGGGAAAATCATAAAAAATACTCCT
>CAYZWV010000126.1:0-1861 GCA_964482255.1 uncultured Methanocellaceae archaeon | reverse complement strand
GGTTACTGACTATTATCGCTATTAGCATAAACCATTTTAAAAATACTAATATAGGGCTTCACGAAACTCGAAGAATTTAGAGGTTTAAATTAGGCAAGAAGGTTTTAATAAAACGGATTTTATCTTTTGAATCAGATTTTGTGGCAGTTAAGGCGACCAGAAGGACAGTTATATGAGCTATGGTCACATAATTGGCTGTAGCTTTAAGCCCGATGACAGGGGGATTCTGCATGCAGGCGCTGAGCAATCTTGAGAAGACACGTTCAGAGCCTGTACGCAAATTGAAATCTTTTTTGAAGGACACGGAACCGTAATCGATTTGATTGCGAATATCCTCATCAACCCGAATGTATGCGTAACATCCTTTTTGCGAGAAGAATTTAGGGTGCAAGACAGGGCATATGAAGAACTTTTTCGCGATCTTTTTTGAATGATAGATAGGGCAAACCCATTTACGTCGCCAACGGTTTTGGATCTTATCGTAGAATGTGCCATAGCCAAGCATTTCTAAATTTGCTTCGCATAAGGGGTAGCCTGTTTTTGAGAAGTTGCGTTGTGGAGGATTTTTTGTATTGCGTGGATTTTGAGCGATTCGAGGTTTCGCTTTTAGGGTAGTGATGATGTATTTTAGGATGGAAGCGTTGTCATAAATAGCATCAGCCATTACTGCATGGACATTGAGTTGGAATGTTTTCTGAATGAGATTGAAGACAGGGATGAACATGACGGAATCTTGTATATTGGCAGGTTTAGTAATTTCCCATAGAGGGAGTTCTTTTTCGGCGTCTATTACAACATGATTTCGGTAACCCCAGAAGTAGCTGATCTCTTTTTTTGACTTTGAGAATGTAACCATGACGCCAAGTCGAGCATCGGGATCCCCTTTACAGATACGCTCTTTATTAAATCGATCTTTGACATTTGTTTTTAGGTTGTTCTCTTTGACCTGTGCGGGTAGTGGACAAGAGTCAATTGATAAGTAGTTCCCCCTAACAAGTCCCATAGAGATGAGTTCATGGACCAGTTGGATACGGATTTTTTGCAAAGCAGAATGGTCTTTATCCCTGAGGAACTCGGAGTAGCGTTCTACGCTGGGCAAAGGCTTAAGGATATTGAATCCGCATCGGATAGCGGCGCTGGGGTTGTTTTTCAAGGCGATGGTTAGATCGCTCAATGTAGGGATGCCATTGAGGTTTTTGAAGATGATCGCCTTTAGGAGGGATTGTCTAGGGAAAGGTCTTCTTCCTGTGGAATAAGCTGTATCGAGATGATCGGGCTTGAGATTGTCAAAAAGGATCTGGAACTTTTGTAGTGGATGGATATCCATGATGGATTCGATAGAGAAAAGCAATTTTTGTTCTTTCATAATGTTCTCCAGTTTCGTGAAGGTCGAAGAAAAACTGATATAGATTGATAAAAATAATGACCACGTTCAAGGGGGAGGAGGTGAAAAATAGAATTTCCTAAGCAATTTATATTGTTGGATTATTCCGTAAGATTAAAGAATAAAAATGTGAGGGCTTCACGAAACTATAGGGGCCGATTTTTATTAAAATTTTACACCTCCACCCCCCTTTTCATGGGTGATTACTGAGGTAAGTAATAGGATATTTTGAGGAATTGCTTTGTAACTAACTAATAATATTATAGATTTCAATAGGAGGGAATCTGCGATTTAGCCTTCATGTAACTCATTGATATCTTTATTATTCTGAGTTTCGTGAAGGGCTCTCTTAGTGTACTTATAGGAGGGATTTTTTTACCATTTTCTATCCGCGATAGATGTCCGATTGAAAAACTAGTGACCTCATCTAACCGCTTGAATCTCCAGCCTTGCTCTTTACCTTTTTTTCTTATACGT
>CAYZWV010000125.1:0-1905 GCA_964482255.1 uncultured Methanocellaceae archaeon | reverse complement strand
GTGTCACTTTTATCTCAATAGGCTCTAGCATGGTAACTTCTGTGGGAACTTCTACATCCATTCCAGGTCCTTCAATGCACCCTACTGTAGAGACAATCATTAAAATTACAATTAAAGTAGAAAGAATTTCTTTCTGCATAGTTTAGGATTTATCTTGAAAGTATTTTATCTTTTCAGTCAATTTTGCTTCGAATGCCCCAGATCAATTACCCCAATTCTCAACTAGAAAAATATTTACGAAATAAAAGCGAAAATTGAAATTGTATAGTTCTAAAGATAAAATTATTTTCTAAAACTGCTTCAATTGATATTTACGAACTTAGGAAAAACGATTAAGAACTTAGCATTATTTTGGACAAAATATTTATGACGATTGGCATTTGAATATTTAACATTAGCATTTGAGTATCTAAAATAAAAATCATTTAAAATCAAAATCTATAGAAGTGAAGATAAAGTAAGATAAGAAACAAATTTATATCGGCGAGTGGGGCAATAGAATCGACCTGATCCTACTTTTCAGAAGTATCTTTTGATTAAAGTAGATGCGATAAAACAAAATAGAGGGAAAGGATAGATGCTTGGTAGCAGAGATAAGTCAACAAAGAAAACGATTACTATTATTTTAGTGCTAAACTTGTTGTTTGTATCATTTTTAGGATGTGTAAAATTAGGATCTAGCCCTGCTCCAACAACCACCCCCACTATTACTCCAACTAAAAAACCAACTACAACACCTATTCCAACTCCTACGCCAACGCCAATTCCAACAATATCAGATGAACTTACACTTGAACTTAAGAGTTTACCAGAGCTTGACTGGGCATTGAATCGGATTTATAAGCCCTCTGCATTTGTAGAAGATAGAGATTATATCAGGATGGCATTAGACATATACAAATCAAACCCCAGAATGAGCAACCTCTCAGGAGAGCCCCTACTCTATGCTATTTTATGGTTAGGCATCGAAGATGCTCAGCGAAGTGATTTCGCTCACTATGTGGATGTTGAATACCTGGAAAGTGAGATAATACCCTTAGCCAAGGGAATTACGACATCAGCCAGTAATGACACTCAGGCTGTGAGAGCAATACAGAAGTGGCAAAAAAATGCTATAAAATACACTCCAGCGCAACGTCCGACGCTCAAGAATACACTCGAAAATAAAGAGGGGGAGTGTGTTGAGAAGTCTAAGTTAATTGTTACACTTTGCAGATCAGTGGGGATACCAGCAAGAGTGGTTTGGTCCAAGCAAATAAATCATGCCTGGGTGCAAGCGTACGTTGATGGGGGTTGGGTGGATATCGCTTCTTCAGGCTTGCTAGATCAGGATGGTGATGGTTTTATAACATATTCGGACCTTAAAGAACTTAATTTAACAAATATGGCCGATGTTTTTGTTGAACCTCCCTACTATGCCTTTGAGGGATACGGTTACGACCGATTAGATCTAACACTCGGATACAATAGATGTGTCATCGAACAGATGATTACTGAAGCACAAAATACCCTAGAAGAGAGTTCTGCAGGAGATTTAGATAAAAACGTTATTCAGGCAAAAGAGTTACTTTTTCAATGGGAGAATGAAAAATCATCAGTGGAGCGAAATAGGATCGGCAGACAAATTATGGAATCCCTATTAAGTGCTACCATGAGCATTGAGGAAGACGTTAGCACCCAGGATATCCTCGTAGTCTTCCTTGAAGATCTCCCACGATTTCTTGTCGAAGCACCTGACGGCGAGTTGGTATACACTCCTAGACAATACATCGAACCATTTGAAGATGTGCCCAATGCCTTTATCTCTTGGAGACATTTGGAGGAGTCGCTGCTTAATTATGATCCCAAGGTTCTTTGTATTTTCGATACCATTCCCAGTGAAAATATAGGAAAGGAGATGTATTT
>CAYZWV010000124.1:0-1942 GCA_964482255.1 uncultured Methanocellaceae archaeon | reverse complement strand
TTTTTGCCCAGGGAGCCAGGCGCGTTGGCTCATCATTGCGGGAGCAGATTAACGGATTTCGCTTTGCGAAGTCACGTTAGTAATTTGGAGAAATCAAGCGCAGCCCAGATTTTCCACAAAATTTTTTGAGATTAAAAAAATTGTTCATTCACAATGAAAAATGGGGAATAAAGAACAATCATCGCTAGAAGAGACTTCAGGATTAGAACCTTCCTACTTCGAATTGCAAGCCTACTGGGGCATGACAAAACATATGGGTGGTTTAAAGGCCACAAGAGAGCTGGTTGAGTTATGCCATGTAAACAACAGCAAATACGTCTTGGTTATCGGTTGCGGAGTTGGAATAACTGCTTGCTACCTCGCAAAAAGGTATGGCTGTAAAGTGGTCGGTATAGATCTTTCCGAAAGGATGATTGTCAGGGCAAATGAAAGGGCGAGAAGGGAGGGTGTTGAGGATAAAGTTGAATTCAGGGTAGCCGATGCACAAAACCTACCTTTTAAGGACGCCGTGTTCGACGCAGTGATTTGCGAGTCCGTAAATGCATTTATAGAAGATAAGCAGAGAGCGGTAAGTGAGTATGTGCGAGTGATAAAGACGGGAGGATACGTTGGGCTTAATGAGTGCACTTGGATAAAGGCACCACCTCCAGAGCTGGCCGAATATCTATCTCGCATAATGGATGCGGAGTTCCCGCTCAGTAATAATGGCTGGGAAGAATTATTGGAAGGCTCTGGACTGCGAGAGACAGTCGCCAGAATCTATAAAGCCAACGCTCTAAGCCAGTGGATTAACGAGGTTAGGTATTCAGGGTTTTTAGATATTTCGAGAGCATGGTACAGATTCCTGTTCCTTTTCATCAAAAGTCCAGCTTGCAGGAGGTTCGCAAAAGAAGCGTTGACTATGCCCAAGGGCATTTTCGGTTTGTTCAAATACTTCGGATACGGAATATATGCTGGCAGGAAATAAAATAAGTAGTGAGCCTTTCGTCTAACTATTATTTATCGACAAAAGATTAGCTCTCCGAGGTAAAAGAATGGTTATGGAGATAAAGCTGGGGGATGTGGTTCGCCTTAAGAAGAAGCACCCCTGCGGCAGCTATGAGTGGGAAGTGGTCAGGCTAGGTGCCGATATAGGAATTAAATGCCTCAAATGCCAACACCGCGTCCTTTTTGAGCGATGTGTGTTTGAACGCCGAGTAAAAGCCTTTATTACCCGAGGACAGTAATGGCTCACACTATTATTCACATTAACCGGGCACGACTGGTATTGTGCCTTCGATTCTGACACCTCACAAATCTGTTATTACCCTGACACCCTAATGCCTCCAGTACCTTGCACTTCTCAAAGCAAATGAAAATGCCTTATTTCTCACATAGGAGGGCTAAAAAACGATTCTGTGCGTTCTCAGGTGTATTGTAGATTGTCTCTCGACTAATAACGACGCACTTTATGACTATGAAGAGAGAATGTGGATTGATTTATACTTCCCTTGCTTGCCTCGGCTCTATCTAGTCTTTCTCGAGAATATTCGCTTCCACCAAGGTTGTTGCTTGGCAGTAGTTAAAAGCCTTACCTCGTTTTCCAGATTTCTTATACGCTCTGTAGCAATACCAAGCTGGGCGGCTAGAGCTAAGTTCTTCTCCTGAAGTTCCCTAATAATGTCCATAGCTTGGGTAGGGGTCTGGATAGGGGTATTGTCTACAGGCTTTCGTTTATGAAGTTCTGGAGGCAATTTTAAGATTCGGTATTCCTGACCAAAAGGTCCGGTGACCAATTGTGCGTGAATCTTGCCTGATTTAATATACCTTCTGACCGTTCTAGACGATAACCCTAGTGACCTCGCCGCCTCTGCTATAGACAAACCATGCCTTGCCATAGGTATTGACAAGTGTATAGACAAATCAGCTTTTTGTCAAGGGGTAGAAGGCATCTGCATTAGAC
>CAYZWV010000123.1:0-1965 GCA_964482255.1 uncultured Methanocellaceae archaeon | reverse complement strand
GTTTTTTTGCAGTGCTTGCAATGTCTTTATCATGGGTTATTATGACGACGCTAACACCTTTTTCACTATTTAACTCTCTCAGTAAATCAAGTATCTTTCCGCCAGACACAGAATCTAAATTTCCTGTTGGCTCATCTGTCAAGATGTATTTTGGTTTATTTGACATGGACCTGGCAATTACAACTCTCTGTCTTTCCCCCCCAGATAGTTCCGTGGGAAAATTATGTAACTTGCCACCCAGCCCAACGGATTCCAGCAATCTGGCTGCCTCCTCTTTCTTATTAGAATGTCCACTGAATTCCAATGGCAACATGACGTTCTGTAATGCGTTCATGCTATCATTTAAATAATAATCTTGGAAAACAAAACCTATTTTTTCTTTCCTTATTTCACTTAATTCGTTATCGCCGAGTTTTTCCGTAGATTTTCCATCAATCAAAACAGTGCCAGTTGTTGGTATGTCCAGACAACCCATTATGTTTAGTAAAGTGGTTTTCCCGGAACCAGAAGGACCGACGATAGAAATAAAATCCCCCTCCTTTAGCTCTAGATTAACGTTTCTCAGAGCCCAAAAGGCAACTTCTCCTTCTCCATACTGTTTTGATATATCCTTTAATTTTATAGTCATAGTCCTCTCAAAGCATCTATTGGAGCTAATCTCGCAGCGCTTATGGCAGGATATATGCCTGAAATAGCGCCCACGCCGTATGCAATGATAAAGCATAATAAAACGTTATGCGGTGAGTAATATGGAGCAGATTCAATGCCACCGATGGAAAGGGGAACTATCAAAGGATATGTATTCAAAAATGCATAGCCTATTAAAATACCCATAACACATGCGGCTATTGAAAGCATAATGGATTCAACCATGAATAGTGTAAATATATCCATTTGAGTTGCGCCAACCGCTCTTGATAACCCTATATCCTTTTTGCGCTCGTATACCGCCATTGTCATGGTGTTTATCGTAGTAAATGCACCTGCAACGATTGCTATTCCTGTGATTAGTATTATATTTGACTTCGTAACGGAGAACACATCGAGGATTTCTTGAAAGATATCGTGTGCAAATACAGCCTGTATATTTTCTATCTGGTTAAGGGCAGCTACGGTTTCTGATGCTTTTTCAGGGTCCTCCATTGTCACAAATATTGCGCTTATGTTCCCATCCTCGCCAAACAGTTCTTGGGCAGAAGCCAACGGTATAAAAACATAATGATCATCATGGGTTGCCGTCTCATCCAATGTTTCTATTACCTCCAGTTCCAGCACAGTTTGCGCTTCCAATCGTATTGTATCTCCTGGTAGGATGGCCCTTGTCATGGCTTCAAAAGAGCCAAGTATGGCTCCGTCAAAGTCTCCTGTGTAGCTCCATAATTTTAATTCGCCCATGTCTTTCGTCGTACCAACTACAGGCACCATTTTGACATCTTCAAATTTGGCGCTTTTCATGAGCACGGGCACTGCAAGCTTAACATTGTCTACCTCTTTTACTTGAGTGTGTACGCTCGACGGCATGGTATCCTCTACATCGCCCTCCATTATTCCCATGATACGATGATGGGTGTGACCATAGGGAACGATGAATATCTGTGCCTGCACACTATACATCTGTTGGTTTATTGACAGGTCAATGCCATCGCTGATAGATAAAATGGTAAATAGGGTGGCAACGCCAACAGCGATCCCAAGCATGGTTAAAAAAACTCTTATTTTTCTTCTTTTTAGGTAAGCGTATATGATCCACCACATGATATCTCCACAGGCAAATTATTTTTATGCGGTTGATGAATTTTTATATCCTTGGTGAGATATAAGTATTCTTCTTTTTGAATTTATATATCTACACAATCGATTGTTTTACTAACTCTTGATATTTCCCGATATTTCCACACAGTCTAACCACTAGGTTTGCCTCTTCCCCCCATATATGCACATATGCGCTATAATACTATATAAAAT
>CAYZWV010000122.1:0-2019 GCA_964482255.1 uncultured Methanocellaceae archaeon | reverse complement strand
TCTAGATGTATTTTTGCGAAGCAACGGTTTTAGGCTTCTGAATCTTTATGAACTATACACTCACTCAGACGGCCAACTGACTGCGGGTGATGCTGTTTATCTCAATACACGAGTTTTTTAGAGGAAGTGCCCGTGCATAACTGGTCAGTAGTCATATGACGGAAAAATGGGACTATGTTATTGCCCTTTTGACCTGTGGGCAAGCCGAAAGCGATTATAGGAGGGTGGCCCAGTAATGAAAGTCATAGCGCGTATGATGGCACGAGGAAATGGCTCAACGTTAAGAAGGAAGAACGCGTACCCCATTCTGGGTAAGCCGGTGCTGTGGTGGTCGCTAACTGAAGCAAAAAAAGCAAATTTTATCGACGAAATATTTGTATGGACTGAAGATAACGAGCTTGGAGAAATAACTCGAAGATGTGGTTGCCACGTTATTCCCCGATCAGACGAGCAACTCTTTTATTATGGAGGATTTAGTGATCCCAATAGGTGGGGCTATTATATGGATGAGTATATCATGTCAAAATGTGGGACATTGGGAGACATAAGAGTATCTCTCAATTGTAATTACTGTCTTATGACTGGTGAAATATTGGAAAATATGTTTGTGAGGCTTATGGAGGACAGAGTGGCAGATACAATAGTCCCGGTTTCAAAGGTCGATCCTTGTCTATACATGGAAAACCCTAAAACTCGCTGTCTATTTCCCATCTGGGTTCATCCTGGTTTGGACCGACAAGACTATCCAGATCTCTACAGAATGGGTGGAATTAGCATTATGCATACAAAAAGGGGAATGCACAGGTTCGGACAAAGGATGTTATACTACAAAATGCCTTCTGAATACTTGTTGGACATTCATGATCTGGAAGACGTCAAATTGGCAGAGTACTATTTGATGCGTAGGTTAGGGGGGAAAATTGAGCGACTTGAATCAGAGAAAGAAGCAGTGCAGAGGTAAAACTCGCCGCCGGCGGATTGTGGAATGTCATTTTCCTAGCTGTCAGCAGTGTCAGGAGTTTAGGAGGGTAATATGCTAGATCAGTCATATCTGGGCAAATACAATTTCCTTATTCTAACTTTGGACAGCTTACGTTATGATGCATCTCAGATAGCACATACTCCAAATCTGTGTAACCTATTGTCCACTGTCGGATTAGACAAATTCCAAAGGGTGTTTGCTCAAGGGACCTTCACTTTACCATCACATGTGGCAATGTTTGAAGGATTTTTCCCTGAGGATAGAAGACTTGCGGGATATTATAACAGAGCAGAGGTGAAACTATTTAACCTCAAGCATATGTGGACTGATAACGAAAGGTGTGTAGGCGTCAATTTCCCAAATTCTACAAATATCATCCGTGGCTTTAGTGAGAGTGGTTATTATACCCTTGGGATTGGATCTGTCGGTTGGTTTAACACGAGATATAAGAGTGCTCGATTTTGGGAAACCGACTACTTCGAGGACTTCTATTGGGGACCGGAGTTGCATGAGCAAGAGCCGGGATCGCTCGAGAGACAAATAGACAAGGCAAAAGACATGTTATCTAAATGCTCGCCACGGAAAAAGAGGCTAATGTTTATAAACTGTGGATCTACACATTTTCCGTATAGAGGCAATGAAAGAAGCGTTCAGGGACAGGCAATGGCTCTTGAATATGTAGATGATCAGATAATCAGGTTATTTGAACTCCTTCCTTTGCCGCTATTTGCTATTGTATGCGCGGATCATGGAGAATGTTTTGGCGAGGATGGTTTAATGGGGCATGGGTTTTACCATGTTAAGGTCATGGAAGTACCGATGGCTGTCCTGGATCTTAGTTGAGGAGGACAAGGCAGCTTTTTGTGTGATTGGTAAGCACCAAAGTGAAAATTCTTCTCATAAATTCCCCTATTCGACTAGATGCTAACCCGAACTGTATACCCTATGGCCTGGCGACCATTGCGAGCACACTAGTGAATTCTGGATTTGATGTGGAAATTTATGATGCAAATGCTTTACGACCTTCAAAAGATGAA
>CAYZWV010000121.1:0-2052 GCA_964482255.1 uncultured Methanocellaceae archaeon | reverse complement strand
CAAGGATAGAGTGGCAGGTTTAGTCCAATGTTTGATGCGTTGTTGAAGCCTAAAAGAAAAGGTTTCCATACGAAGATGTTATTAATCATGCTGTTCCCAGTGTGTTATGTTATTGGGATAAGACAGCAGGATACCCTATTAAGATGACCCCTTCAACTTGTTTTGCCTTCAATAACCTGGCGGATGACCGAAGTAGCCAGGACAAGCATTAGAGCCCTACAGGATAGCGCATTTCTCCCAGATCTTCCAGAGATTAATTTTAATTTTGTTTGTCACAGATATCTGGGTTAGATTGCTTCTAATAGTTTCCGTCTGCTCTTTGGTGTCATAAATGTTGCTCTGTTTGAGCTTGGATCGATTCTAGGGGCAACATTCTTTTTTAGCCAATAATCTTTTCTAAAGTAAAATTTTCATTGAGGCAATTCAGTATTTGGGACATTAACAGTATTCAAGGCACCCAGAAAAGGGCTGTTTATGAGCGAATGGCAATAAAAATCAGCTCACATTGGGTTCCGGAAAAGTATCGAATGACCAGTATTGAAGATTTAATTGGTATTGCTCTTGATGAGACAAGGTAAGTCAATTAGCCAATGACCTCATATTGGAAACGAGAAAAACATCATGCTCTACATATATGAAACTGCGATATCAAGCGTTTTCATTAAGTACGGTGTTCATCGGGAAGGTCTTGATTGGGTAGATATCTTTATGAAACTCTCTCTAAATTCACTTTTTCGAGTGCCTTGTTAAAATCTTCCAACCCAAAATTGCCGGGTCCTAATTTTTGAGTGTTAGCTCCAGCAGCAGCAGAGGCCCACTTTAAACATTCTTCCAAAGGAAAACCGGCGTCATATGCGGTAAGTAATCCCCCTAAAAAAGAATCCCCACAACCGATCGAGCTAATTACTCTTGGGTATTGGATTGGATGGATAATCCAATCACCCCAAATACTGCTGCAAACAGCTCCACTATGCCCCAATGTGATAGATACAACAGCGAGGCCATAAAAATTTCGGATATTTTTGGATATTTCGAGAGCGTCAGTTTTATTCGTAATTGTCTTTCCAGCAAGTTCGGAAATTTCCCTCGCGTTCACTTTTGCTGCATATGGATTGGCTTTCACCCCAAATTCCAACATCTGTCCACTTAAATCTAACCAAACATTTTTATGTTGCCGTCCTAAACTTTTAATGAGAACTGATAATTGTTCTTCTTTAACTCCTGGTGGAATACTACCAGATATACAAATGTTTTTTATGTTCCTGGAAAGATCAAATAGATCTTGAGTAATATGATGCCATTCCTCAGTAGAGATGGATGGTCCATAACCGCAGAATGAAGTTGCATCGTTATCACTATCGGGGCTGTATACGGTAATGGATTGGCGGGTTTCACCAGAAATATGCGTCCAGCAGCCTTCGATACCTTCTGCCTCAATCAGGTCTTGAAATATTTGGCCGTTATGACCTCCCATGAATCCGAGAGAGAGAACATCACCTTTTAGGTTTTTGATAACCCTGGCAACATTTATACCTTTTCCGCTTGCGAATACGAATTCCTGTTCTACACGATAAAAACCACCAATTCCGAAACTCGGCGTTACCCAGTTTCTTTCTATGGTTGGCGTAAAACAAACACAAAGGATCATTATTATGAAAAAGTGGTTTCTACTACCTTCGACGAGTATGGTGCTGAGGCTTCGTTTTCTTTTGCAAGGATTAACTCGATTCCTGTTTTCCGATAAGCCGCAGCCAGTTCTCCAGATAACTGGTCGTCTGTGATGATTACGTCGATTTCAGAGAGTGGTGCAACACTATGGGGTGAAACTTTTTCAAACTTGGACGAGTCTGCCAAAAGGATCACTCGCTGGGATTGTTTGATAATAAGGCTTTTTATATCCCCCTCGAAGTAATTAACTTCTGTAAGCCCATGTTCCAACGATAAAGAAGAGATCCCCAAAAACGCCAAATCGCTGTGGAAATGGCGTATAGCTGTTTCAGCTAAAGGCCCTACAAACGACCAGGCACCTCCGAAAACCGCACCCCCAAGACC
>CAYZWV010000120.1:0-2069 GCA_964482255.1 uncultured Methanocellaceae archaeon | reverse complement strand
GAAACTAGAAAACGCATCTGTAAATGCCGGAAACATCACATACGGAAAAATAACGATAGTAGATATAACTTATGATATATCTGAAGAAATCTCCATTGCAGATATCGTGTTTAGTTCAGACGAGGAAGATAGCAGTGTGGCTGGCGATGAAGGTGGTATTACCTTCTTAACCCTTGGCACGCATACCGCCAGGCTGAGAATAGGCAACAACAAGAGTTATGTCGGTGGTTCAATGACATCTCAGGAGTCGACTGTCCCGACTGGAGGAAAGGCATCTATATCACTTGGAACAGGCGAATATATAAACATTGAAGCAAGTGACAACATCAAGTCCAGCTTGAGCTGGGTGATGATCAACTTAACCTATAACGAGAGTGAACTCGGAACCAGAAAAGAAGAAAGAATTCGCTTGTACTACTATGATGAGGCCGAGAATAAATGGGTGAGGTTGGTATCTGCAGGGAATCCTTCATGGTGCTATGGTGCTGGCGTAAACACCGAAGATAATTATGTCTGGGCAAATGTCTCTCATTTCAGCGATTATGGTAACGGCGGAGGGGGAGAAGTTCCAGAGCAGCATTTAGGAGGGGTCTCAGTTGCTATTCGCCCAAAGATGCAAAATGTAGATACTACCGAACCTTGCAATAATTTCACTATAGAGGTAACAAACACTCAGAACTTCGATGACGTCATAGATTTAACACTAACACTGTCTGATATTCCATCGGAACATCAAGCAAATCTTTCCTGGTTTAACTGGACTGCCAACTCGACAGTTGTTCCTGCAGGATCGATTGAGTATATAGGACTCATGGTGAATACATCATTAGACCCAAAGGATGCGGGCATGTATGGCTTTGGTATCATTGCAGAGGTTACGAGCGGATTTTCCAAGGAGTATGGTGTTGTTAATATTGAATGATTTATAGAGATTAGGTTAGGATAAGATTTAAAGTTGAAGCGGTTAATAGATGCCTCAATGTTACTACACAATAAAACAAAAACCATTTCGGTTTTTTTTATTGTTATTCAAATTACCATGGTTGTAACTATGCTCACAGCCTTAATCTTGAGTGGCATCCCCACAGCGTCAAGTTCAAATGTTGGTCCCAAATCTCCTGGCCCGGGTATAACACTTACTTCTATTCCCATTAACCCTTCTGTCGGAGACACCGATAACATAGCAGAATATACCATTCGTGTTAAATCCAAAGGTGATGTAACTGAGACGGTAACGCTAAGCATAAATGAAAGTGATCCAGATTACGATTATGACAAAGTGAGGGATGCTTCTTTTTCTGACAATAATTTCGATTTGGCTGCAGGTGATACAAAAAACGTAACGCTAACATTGACGATAATTTATGGAACTACTCCAGGAAACTATACGATTAAGGTGGATGGGTATGCTACATGGTTAGATTGGTTACCACCCGACTATGCATGCACTGTTTGCTATGTTGAAGTGTCTTCAACTGTTACTCCCTCTCCTGCACCTAGGGCATTGCCTGAATTCAATATGACAGGTATTATGGCTCTGATAGGGATATTGAGTGTCGTGCTTGCAAAAGGAGTGAGAGATAGAGAATAAAATCGTTCAGCATTTCTTCAAAAATTTTGAAGGAGGAGCCACATATTCTGGATAAAATAATATCACGAAGTGCTAGGATTTAATTTCAAATGATAATGAAATTTGAGAAGAAAAGGAGGTTGACATGACTCGGGATAAAGGAAAAATAAATGACTTGATGGAGAGACTCCAAAGAGAAGAAATTACGATAAAAGAGACCTTCAAAGAACTCAAGGAGAGAGGACTTGTAGAACAAGAAAGATGGGAAATTATCCCATGGGTCACTTATTTTGTATTTTTGTTGCCGCTCAACTTCAAGTTTTCTGCTAAACTGCCAATTAGCTAAACTGCCAATTATTTCCTTTCCTTCGATTGTGATTTACCTTGCGATTGTTTCTGTAGCACTGGGTATGGCTCCATGGGATCCGCTATTTCAAAAAGCGGAGTATGACGGTAAAGTGAACAAAAATGACTGGATGAGAGATCATTTGGTTTCCGA
>CAYZWV010000119.1:0-2187 GCA_964482255.1 uncultured Methanocellaceae archaeon | reverse complement strand
GGATTTTAACCATTCTGTTATTAGAAAAAATTTTTTGTTTAATGGAGCTGAGATATATGGAGTTGTTGGGTTTGGTGGAGCTAAGATCGGTGAATATGCTCTGTTTGAGGGAGCTGAGATATGTGGACGTGTTCTGTTCGAGGGTGCTGAGATAGGCGGACATGCCTGGTTTGAGGGAGCTAATATAGAAGGAGATGTCTGGTTTGGCGGAGCTAAAATAGGCGGACATGCCTGGTTTGAGGGAGCGACGATAGAAGGATATACTTGGTTTAAGGGAGCTAATATAGGTGAAGATGCGTGGTTTGAGGGAGCCGATCTGAAGGGAGACGTTAATTTTGATCTTACTGAAATAAAAGGAAAGTTAAGTTTTAAGGATACGACATTCGAAAAACTAGAAGCTCAAGAATATGCATGCAGAAAAGCAAAAAATGTTTGGAAAAACTTGGGTGATAGAGATGAAGCAGATTATTATTATTCTCGTGAAATGGAGGTAAAAAGGAAACAGAAAAAACCTGTTGGTAGATTTTCCGATCTTATAATCAAATACATCTATGGATATGGAACAAAATGGGAAAGAATCTTAAGCATATTTTTCTTGGTCATATTCGGGTTTGGACTTTTCCTATGGATTGGTAATGACATAGGAGGTGCAGATTTAGGGGAAAATATTTATTCCGAAATCTTTACAGCGACAAATTTGAGATATATAACTACAACAAGCCGAGGAGCTTATCGAGGAGTTACGATCGTTTTAACCTTATTCGGAGTTTTTATGTGGGGTTCATTAAGGATAATATTAGCTAGAAAATATGGGAGAAGAGTGTAATAAAAGGCAGGAATTCATATTCACATATAATATGCTGTGCTGATATGAGATATGTATATTAAATTAAGTAAGGTATATGCAATTGATCACTTTTCGATAAGATAATACAAATATAGGGAGGTGATAAAATGGGAGCATGCGGATATGAATTCCGAAATAAAGAAAAATGTGGAGAGGAGACCTGGCAGAATTCTGAGTTTTGCATACTTCATATGGAACTCCCAGAAGATGAAGAAAGTGAAGAATTTAGGGAAATAAACGAGTTAAAAAAGAAGAAAGTTGAAGAAAAAGTAAGCAAAGAGGATTTTAATTTTGAAGGTGCAAGATTACTTGAAGTCGATTTTTCAGGGATGAAGATTAAAAACAATATGGATTTTAATGGTTCTGCTATTAGAAGAGATGCTTTGTTTAGGGAAGCGACGATAGGTGGATATACTTTTTTTGGGAAGCGACGATAGGTGGAGATGCTTCGTTTGGGGAAGTGACGATAGGTGGAGATGCTTCGTTTGACAGGACTAAGATAGGAGGAAAATTAGAGTTTAAATATACTACGTTCAAAAAGCCAGAAGCTCAAGAAGAAGCATGTAGAACAGCAAAAAGTATTTGGTCAAAATTGGGTGCCAGAGATGAGGAGGATTACTACCACTATCGTGAAATGGAAGCAAAAAGAAAACAGAAAAATCTTATTATAAAAATTTTAGAGCTTCCGATCCAATACGTCTTCGGATATGGAGTTTATCCATTTAGGGTTATAGCAACTTGGTTATTAACCGTTTTTTGCCTCGCATTTGTATATTGGATGGGGAATGGAATAGAGGGTGCAGGTTCTTTATTGGGATACATATACTTCAGTGTAGTTACAGCAGCTACTCCGGGATACGGAGGTTATAATCCGAAACCAGGGTTTTATCAAGGATTAGCAAGCTTTGAAGCCATCTTTGGAACTTTTATGTGGGCTGCGTTCATTGCGATATTCGCGAGAAAATATATGAGATGAGTCTATACAAGAAAATCCATTCAAGATGTGGAATGATTAATAATCAACGAGTTAAAGTAAATTAAAGAAAGCAATAATATGACCGAGTACTATGACTGCCACTGCCATGTAGATATGCTGGAAGAGTCTGTTCTGGAAGAATGCAGGAACTTACACATCAACATAGTAGCGGTATCCACTGACATAAAGTCCTATGATAAAACATCGGAATTAAGGGATAGGGGTTTGGTTATAGGCAAACAATTTCTCGGCTACCATCCTGATAGCGTCATTCCCGAAAATCTCTCCCATGTGGAAAAAGTCCTTGATCTCATAAATGTAGATAAAGCAGAGGGAATCGGAGAAATAGGTCTTGATTTAAGCC
>CAYZWV010000118.1:0-2382 GCA_964482255.1 uncultured Methanocellaceae archaeon | reverse complement strand
GCGGATTTAGGCGTCACTGAGCAGGATGCGAATTGACGCCGACGACTTACCATGGCGACAACTCCACATTCGTCTTAGGCACAAACTTCTAAATTTCGTCAGCCTTACATATAATAAGGCATGGGGACACACCTCTACTTACGAGGGTCATCCTTGTTGAGGAATGTCCCCAGATATTACTTGTCACGGTAGGACTGTTTGTTACCAAACAGCCCCCGCACAGATCCCGGCGTGCGGAACTACCGCACCGGGCTCTTCAAATATACTCGCTTCCGTAATCTAAACAAAACATTCCTCAAACCTTATTTGGTTGTCTGGTCTTTCTACCACTTTTGGTGTTATGAGTCCATACCATTTCATCTTTGCATTGAATTCTTTCCAAGTGAGGCTTTTCCGTTGGCTTCTTCTATTCAGCCATTTGTAAAGAATTTTCCTCATTTGATAGTTAAATTCATTTATACTTCTGCTATTGCCTATTATTCCATAATAGTTGCAATAACCTCTAAGTTTTGCATTTAACATCTCTACTATCGTTTTAATTCTTTTGCATCTGTTTTCTTTACACCAGTCTGCTACCGCTCTTATGGATTTACTCAGTTTACTTCTGCTTGTTCTTCTTTTTATGATGCTTTTTCCTTTCCTTGATAATCCCCATCTGAATTCGAAACCAAGAAAATCGAAACTGTCATTTCCTAATAGTATAAATCTTGAAAATCTAATTATTTTGGTCTTTTCTTCTGCCATTTTCAATCCGAATTTCCCGAGTCTTTTTCCCAGTGTGTTGTAAAACTTCTCTGCATCTTCTTTATATCCGAAGGCACAGATAAAATCATCAGCTACTCTGCACATGTATGTTTCACCTTTGCTATGTGCTTTTACTATCTTCTCAAACCATAAGTCCAATGCATAGTGTAAATAAATGTTTGCCAATATGGGACTCACTATCGAGCCCTGTGGGCATCCATTCAAGGGGTTTATTAACTTGCCATCCGTGTCTAGTATTCCTGCTTTGAGCCATTTCTTTATTAATCTCAAGAACGATTTGTCTTCAATCCTCAGTTCCAGCATTTTTATTAACCATTGGTGGTCGATATTGTCAAAGAAACTTCTTATGTCTGCTTCTACTACATAGTTGTATTTGCCCATCAATTCTTTTGACATCTCTTTTACCGCTTTTTGTGCACCGGATTTCGGTCTGTATCCGTAACTGAATTTCAGAAAATCCTGCTCATATATTGCCTCCAATATGTTCGCTACTGCTTTTTGTATTATCTTGTCCCTCAGTACCGGCAGTCCTAACGGTCTTGTTTTCCCTTTCCCTTTTGGTATGTTGACTCGTTTTACCAGTTTTGCTTTGTACCTCTTGCTTTTCAATTCTTCCACAATCGTATCCAGATTTGCATCAAGATTTCTTCCGAATTCCATTACTGTTTCTCCATCAACTCCTGTTGCGGCTTTCCTGTTTATATCCTTCCATGCAAGGTACAATGCTTCTTTGTTCAGTAATCCGTATAGATTGCCAAACCGGTGATTCTTTTGTTGTTTTGCTTTTCTAGCTATTCCCCACAGTGAGGTTTGCATTATTTCCTCCAGTCCTACAGTCCAGATAATGTTTCCTTTGTGGGCTGCGTATATTTGTTAACCCCTTCCCCATGTGAACGGCTTTCCCGTTCTCGGAGTAATATGAGTTAATCCGAACTCCTATCGGCTTCAGACACCCTCCGTATCTGTTGGGTAGTCCTACCTGCTTTTCAGCAGGACCTTTAGGAACCTCCCAAGTTCCTGTCATCTCTCTCCATACATACCACATTCTTAGACCCCGGCAGATCCTCCGAAATCTCACCTATAACGATTTCTTTGTGTTGGCTTCCATCAATGCGACTATGTCGCCATCTGCTTTTATTAAATTAACGAGGCTCAATGTGTTTCAGTAATTACGGTCTTCCTTATGGTCTGCATGGTTCCCTGTGTACGCTTCGTCTAATTGTTACCAATTTCAACGCAACACTCGGTATGGGTGGCTGGTTATTCCTTACCCAGTAAGGACTTTCACCTTACAAGTAGATACCAAGCTTTGCTTGGCGCACCGCATTATTTTAATATTCTGCCCTTTCTTCCGGATGGTTCTGGCTTCCGTCCGTTTTGGCTGCCGGACTCTCCGGATACGTTCCGATTTTGAAATTAAACAACCTCTAATCAATCTTTCCAATTAACTTTGAAGAAACTACCTCTATTGTGCCTGGTCTTGCTTTTATAAGGTTATACAATTTATCTTTAGCAACTTTACGAGCAGTATCTTCATGGTCGCTTATGACTTCAATTGTTCCTGTTTCCTTTTTGTTGCCTTTACCTTCAACAAGTTTCCAGTGTATGAATGAACAT
>CAYZWV010000117.1:0-2600 GCA_964482255.1 uncultured Methanocellaceae archaeon | reverse complement strand
TATCATCTTTCAAGATCAAAATATTACCTATTGGAGAAGCAGTTTGTAAGCTATGGAATATCGGGTTTATTTTCCTTAACCAATGGTTACAGCAAACAGAGCGACATTGAAGATTTGGTGCTGCTCATCAAAGAATGCAAACCTCATTTATCGCAGACCGGAATTCTACGGATTTGCGAAGCGGTTCCCTTGACAAGCCGTCATGCTCAGGCGGACACGATATCAAAGATTCTTTATTCTCATGGATATGGTCAAGCGAATTTAGCCGGTGACCGTGAATTTTGGGGAAGAATTCAGCGCAGTATTTTAGAGTTGCTGCGTATGCTTCAAACGCCTGTTGCTATAAGAGACCCGAGACATCGGCGAGCCCATTTTTATATTGATGCAGACCCCTATCATAAACGGTTAGAATGTTTACGAGAGTTGTATTATCATCCTCAACAGAATATTCAAACTGTCTGTATGCGCTATAATGTTCCCGTCACCAGTTATTACCGTTTGCTGAAAGATTATCAGTTATATGGGCCGTGGGCCATTCTTCGGGCGCCGTCATTTGGTAAAAACAAAACCTTATCCAGCGAGTTGCAATTACGCATCATTGTGGAGAAACTGCGCAATCCTGGTCAAACACCCCGGCAACTAATAGATAAGCTCAATTTACATTGTTCCAGATTCATTGTCAATCGCATTCTTAAGCGCTGGCAGTTAGATACTTCAGAGCTTCGGCCGGCAGCTTTAGATCAATATATCGATCTTCCTTATGCCGATGTTGAAGAACGGTTTCAACCGATCAAGAGCGCATATCATATTTTATCGGAGGAAAGCATTTTATCTGCACGCCGGATCAATCGTCACTTTGAATTAATTTGTCGGAAGATGCGCACCAATGCTTATCATATTTGTGATCCCGGGGTATTTCTGTTAGCGCCCTTTGTGAACGATTTAGGCATTGTTCAATCGTTTGAGACCTATGGGCCGCCTCGGTTAAGAGGGAAAGAGATCACCAATTTAGCTCTGTTAAATGTATTTCGTATTTTGTCCGGTTATCGTCGCATCAGTCATTTAAGTAATCATAAGGATCGTTCGGTGGCGTTAGTCAGTGGTATTGGTTATTTTGGCAGTTCCTCACGATTTTATGAAGATACGATCGATTTTAAGTTTGATCATATCTACAAAATGAAACTTGATCTGGTTGCCCGCGCCAAAGAGTTGGGATTGATTCGCGGTGTTCAATTGGGTTTTGATTTTCATTTAAAACAGTTTTATGGTCACCATGCCGCCGAACATGAAATAGGCAAAGGTCCTTCAAAAGCGGGCGATTTAGTTTCGGGATTTCGTCCTCATGTTGCCTGGGACCTCGCTACCAATGTGATTGTATCTATTGCCTATTATCAAGGAGCGATTCGTTCCTCCACCATTATTCGTATGTTTTGCGAACAATATATCTTTCCAATCTTTGACCGGCTGGCGATTGAAGAAATTTACATGGATTCCGAATATAGCAAAGAAGGCGATTTTCATTATTTTAAGGAAGTAAAATGTCAAAATGGTGAAATATACGTTTGTTTAAAACAGAATAAGCAAATAAAAAAAATCATTCAACCGGCTTTGGATGAAAAAGAAGGTTGGATCGTTTACAAAGAAAATCCGGATGATGAGTATAAAGTTATCAAGACTCAGCTCCCTAAAACAAGACTGCCATTGATGATTGTGATCTTGCGAAAAAGATTTCAGCAAAGTCGCCAACAACAGAATATTCGTTGTTTTGGGACGACGAACATGACCATTCATTCACAAGATTTATTAAAAAAGTATCGATTTCGTTGGAATACTGAAAACGGCATCAAAGACTTAGTGCGCAGTTATTTTTTAGACGAGATTTACGGAAAAGACCCGGAGAAGATCGATTTTGAGTTTTATTGTGTGATGGTTGCTCGTTTGGCTTATGAATACTTTTTAAAAACATTGGGTGGAACCTGGTATCATAAAAACGATGGCAATAGATTTACACTGGATAGTATGAGACATCTATTATTTGAAAAAAGTAATTGTACCTTGGAGCAGAACTCTATAGCTAACTTTGTCTTGACATTTCTGGATAATGTTAAACCAGATTCATTGTTAACAAGAGTAGCTGAGATGTATGATAAAATAACAAAACTGGGAATTAACAAAGTCCTCTGGTGGAATAATAGAGGTCTTGAAATTGTAAGAAAAGACCAATTCTCTTGAAAAATGTACATTTTCTAAAAGGGAAAAGTGTCTATTTCTCAGGGGTGGGATTGTCTGTATATATTACCTTTTTTATCAATATCTGCAGAAATTGGCCAACTTAGTGAAATATTTTCAAGATTTTGTTCATTATTTTGTTTATTATTAATTATTTTTTTTGCTGTAAGTTTTATTTTGTTAACTTGACAAAGTGAATTATTGAATAATAAAATAATAATAATTACTATAAAAACGTTTTTGAACATTGTAATTATTTACCTTTTAAAAGATACTTATTAATTCTTTAATTGTATCCCATAAGTATTTAAAATATTTTCGACTTCCTTTAAATAGTTATTTTTATTCAGTCCTTTTTCATAATACACAAT
>CAYZWV010000116.1:0-2713 GCA_964482255.1 uncultured Methanocellaceae archaeon | reverse complement strand
GTACTGCAGGTCCTCCGAATCTACCACCTTCCCTCCCGTGATCCTTGATCCAGGGTCCATCCCACATACGTTCTCTCCGATAACTTGTATTGTTCCTGCTAATGCTGCACCTACTGCAAGGGAGTCCCAGTTCTTCTTGGCTACCGCTGTCGATCCCAGACCAGCTGTTAACACTGGTATTTTGAGCGGGATGTCTCCAACTTTGGTTGTTACGTCTGCAGCTTCAAATATCGCTTTGTCCGGATCTGCTTCTATTCCCTTTGCTCCTCGGACATCTACCAAAATCTGAAAATGGCTCCAATCAAGCGCATAATCTTTATTTGATGCAGATGTACTTTCGCTAAATACCTCTGGGGAGGGATAGAGAACTTCTCTTCCTCTGAACGCAGACAACCCGATTTCACAGAGCGTTTGACAATCCCTTATGCAGATTGGGCACATTCCAGACGTTGGATTTATATCCCTTACTCTTGTTTTTGTTCCCGTTGTAGACCTTGCATTTGCATATATGTCAGCCATGTTTTTCACCATCCATATCAATCATCAGCAATATATTTCCCTTTCATGTTCTGTTTTAGTTCCTTCTATATAAATTTGGAGGCAAAAAATTTCCGATATGCATATAAGCGTTGATAACATAACGACATTCATGGTCAAAACCATCGATTGACCGAGATTGTTAGACATTTTAGAAATTCTTGAGGATAGCAAGCGTCCTCTTGGCGCAACTATCATCGCGAGGAGACTTGAGAAATCAGAGTACGATATTGGCGATCGAATGGTAAGAAATTATTTACAGATACTTGATGAGATGGGATTCACAAAGAAATCGGAACAGCTTGGACGGATAATCACAGAAGAGGGTTTAGCAGAACTTAATGCAGAAAAAATCCATGAAAGAGTGGGCTTCATAAAATCAGTGATCCAAGATGTGACATATCGAGTGACCTATAATCATCTCACGCGCGATGGAGATATCATTGTATAAATATTAGCTTACTAGGGTCCAAGAATCTTAAGAGAGCCCTTAGCGTGTTGAAGAGCGTATATGAGAGTGGTTGGGTGATCAATCCTTTGATAAATGTCTTTTCAGCGGGTGAGGAAGTACGTGGAGCTACCATACCAAAGGGTAAAGTAGCCATATGCACTGTGTGCAGCATCAATATCGATGGAATTTTAGTTAGTAGAGGTATACCTACAGATCCGATCTATGGTGGAATAGTTGAAGTGAGAAATAACAAACCTGAGAAGTTCGTAGAAATAATCCGTTTTGATGGTTCATCGCTCGATCCTTTAGAGTTGTTCATGGCAAAAGGCATGACGAGCGTTCTCAAGGTTGCTGAAGAGGGGACGGGCAGGATACTTGCAAATTATAGAGAGATACCCGCATCCTCACGAAAAGAGGCTACGGAAGTTCTTGACCAAATAAGCACTCTTTTTAAAGGCATCATGATGGTTGGTGAACCCGGTGAGAATGTGCTTGGACTTCTTCCTTCTGCACGAAGTTGCGGCGTCGCAGTAGTTGGGGGCTTAAATCCCATTGCAGCCATAGAAGAGGCGGGGATAGCCACCAAAACGAGGGCAATACATGGGTTGATGCCGATTAAGACGATGAAACACTTAGAAGAGTTCATCTAAATATTTTTTTAATTCCATAACCTTATTTTGTGAGATACTGCCTTTTCTGTCATAGTTATTACAAGCAGCTCCCCTAATCCCGATAACGTCAGGATTGATCTCTCGCAGCAGTAGGATATCTTCAGCTCTAAGGGATCCTGCCAATGCTACGATCAAGCCAAGTCCATGTCCAGATTCGGTAAAATCCCTTATTTTTTTAAGGTTCATGAAGTCAAACAACCTTTTGCCGTCCTTGATACCTGTGTCTACCAGTATTCCTTCACAACCAGATTCCATTGCCACCTCTGGCAATAGCATAGGATCCAAACTTCCAACCCTTTTAAAGTCGGCATAACCAGAGGCTATTATACTAATTTTGTCGTTTACGTCCCCAACGCTTCTCACCACGGCTCTCATGACATCTAATGCCTCTTCTTCGTTCTTTGTTCCATATAGCCCAACCTTTATGTAATCTGGACCAAGTGATGCACAACCAAATGCAGCCAGGCTGACCGTACCAGGCAAATATGGGACGTCTCCCAAAGCACAGCTCATCTCAACACCATCTGGGAGGATTTGCTTGATCTCATTTATTATCCATGGAAAATTTGCTCCCAGAGAGCCTTCTCTCGGATTCTTCACATCAATGATATCTGCACCACCTTTCAGCGCATCAATCGTCTCATCTGCATCAACAACGCTAACTAATAATTTCATTTCATCATCTCTTCCGTTGCTAGTAGGAACGCTATACTAAAAGCAGGTGCAGATATAGATATTTTTGCATTAGAGAAGCCAATGCATTTCTCAAATAAGTTCTCAAAATATCTGATGTCACTGTAGCCCAATTGCTTGATTGCAACTTCTCCTAAAAAATGCGCACCTGTTCCTGCAATTATTATTGGTATATTTCTACTTATATCTTGTCGTTTGATCACATCGAGAATTCCTTTTTGAATCTGTTCAATCTGTTTTTTGTATATGTAGTTTGTTATAGATATAACATTTGCCTCGTCCAGCATGCCCATATCTGCACATATTAACCTTGCTATTCTTCTTAATGCATCTTCTTTTGTTTTACCCCGCCCATCCGGAG
>CAYZWV010000115.1:0-2727 GCA_964482255.1 uncultured Methanocellaceae archaeon | reverse complement strand
CTCCTGGGGTGAACCAACACAGAACATAAAAACAAAGCGCTAAGCGGCTCAGGGGATAGGTGCGTCCAATAGGGGAGTTTTTGGCTCTTTTGCAAGGCGATCCGATGTCATTAAACAGCCACTAAGGCCGAAATAAGACCACTATCCCACTGCTCATGGCTTTAAAATGCCCAAAAGGGATCAAAAAGAAGCTGTGCCAAGATCAATGTCTATTTTTGAGGGTTAAATTTCTTCTTGACAAACGCTATTCAAGCTGTATAATAGCAAAAGAATAAAAAGATTATTATAGACAATTAGATAGACAGTTGCTGAGCCTTATTTTTAGACAATTTCAAACATCATCATGGAGCTGTCCAATTCCACCGACATACATTGGATCAGCAGTAAAGAGATCCTTGCGAAAACAAGTATTTCAAGGGCAACCCTCAATAATTATATCAAGATGGGAATCCTTCCAAGGCCTGTTGTCAAGAGAGCAGGAACCGACCAGAAAGGGACAAAATCAACAATAGGCTAGCTGGATATCACTGCCTAGTGATGGATTATAAGAACATGAAAATATTTTGCCCGAACTGCAAGGCCGCTGGTAATATCCCAGATGAAAAGATTCAGGACAAACCAATCAATATTAAGTGTCCTAAGTGCAAGAATATTTTTCTCTTTGAACTGCCAGTCCCGATAGAAATGGATTTAAATTCTGAAGCTGTAAGCCGAAATGAAAATTCAGCAAGAAAATCGCTACGTCTAAAGCGTGAAGGAAATTCGATGGAAGAGATTGCAAGAAAATATAAGGATATGGGGCCTATTGGTGAATCCCAACATAATGGGCATACTGAAGAGGCTTGTTCCCATAAGGTAAGTCCTCTTAAGACGGATAGAGCCAGTAAGATTGCTGACACAGGTCTAGGACTGACAATTAAGGATATTTATACTCCTGCCTACTTGATCAACCACGACTTTGAAATAGAGTGGATCAATCGTGAGGCAGAGGATCAAGTGTTCGATAAGACTGTTAGATCGATTACTCATCTTGAATCACGAAATATATTTAAGCTATTTTTTAGCTGGGAATTTCATGAGCGCATACAAAACTGGGAGGAAATAGTTGCCTTCCATATAAAAGTTATAAAGTCTAAATTACCGAAGCCCCATATACCTATGCTCTATGACGGGATTTCTGGAAGGGAAATCAGTTTTCTGGAGAGGGTGTTTGATACTGAGATTTCTCTCCCAGATAACAGTATCAACAACACTCATATCAATTTTGTAAAGAGAGATGGATCTATCGAATACTACCAAGTTTACACTGTATTCTTCCGAGAAGGTATCTTCTTTGTCTACGTTCCGGCAGACAGGGAAATACAAGACATTATGGATTTTCTCTCGCGCAGAGAAAATGTGATCAATGAACTACTCACACAACGCATGCCTTCATTGGTCTCACTATGTATCCTTGTGGCGGATGTGCAAGATTCGACTAAAATCAGTGCTGAGTTGCTTCCAGAAGAATATTTTGAATTGATCAATGATCTTTGGAAGAAATTAGCAAGTTCCTTTGAAAAATATTATGGTATTTATGGAAAACATGCCGGCGATGGCATGTTGTACTATTTTATCAAAAAGCCCGGTTCAAATTACATTCTGGACGCTATTTATTGTGCTTTGGAACTTAGAGATAAAATAAAGACATTTAGCAGTGAATGGAAAATACGGAAGGGATGGCTCAATGATATCTATTTAAATATTGGTATCAATGAGGGTCAGGAATTCTTTGGAACTATCCATTCTGCATCAGTTATAGAATTCACAGCTTTAGGAGACTCTATCAATTATGCAGGACGATTATCTGATTTTGCCCGTTTTGGGACAATATGGACAACAAAAAATGTCATCAATAAATTGGATCAAGAAGAACAAAAAAAGTTCAGCTTTGGTATCCGTCGTAAAGAACATGACCGGGAAATATTCATTCAAAACTCATTTGCACGACTTATCGATCTATTGGATACAACCGATAAACAACATAGCAGATTTTTAGATATCGCAACACTTCCAATAACAGAGATCGTGGATAAGGTATGATACTCCAAAGATTACTGACAATTAAATTAGTTGACTTTAATCCATGATTTCTGTGTGATAATTGCATAAAACAAAAGGGCCGTGAGCATTTGCGATTACGGCCTTTTATTTTGCGCGCCCTGCCGGGCGCACAAAAATAAGACACCCCGCCACATAGAGTAACGAGGTGCCTTCGGTTAACAAAGAATCTCACTGTATTCTTACTGGGGTTCTACATTCGTGGCCGCAGGGCCTTTTTTGCTCTCTTCAATGTCAAAGCGCACGCGCTGTCCTTCATGTAAAGTCTTGAAGCCGGCGTTTTTGATTGAGCTAAAATGCACAAAAATATCGCCGCCTTCATCTTTCTCGATGAAGCCGAACCCTTTTTTCTCATTGAACCATTTTACCGTTCCTTCTGCCAAAGTTGCACCTCCTTGCTACACTTAATATAAATAAACTCGGGTTTACACTTTGACAGAAGAAACAACCACTCCCCTTTAGAACAGGAGTAATCACGCCTTCGTACTTCAAAATGTCTTTACCCTAACTTTTGTCCTGCTTCGCTGGTCTGAAGGCTTTCGGCTTAGTGCAGGAATTGATAATATAAAATTATCGTAACACTTTAGCGCTTTGAAAAAAGCTCTTTGAAAACTGAATAAAGAAAAA
>CAYZWV010000114.1:0-2768 GCA_964482255.1 uncultured Methanocellaceae archaeon | reverse complement strand
GTATTACCACAAAATACAGTTGTGATAACTAAAAAACAAATAGTTATGTTCAAATATCATCAATACTTGATCTATCTTATGGAGAAAACTTCCGGAATGAGAAATAATAATATTTAGCCTAACCTCCATAAATATAATAAAATAGTCATTGTTCTTTGAAAACCTAATATAAAAAGTTTTTCTTGATTTTGATCAAAATAATGATTATGTATTGATAATAGGTGTATTTTTAATTAACATCAATACAAAATCATTTATTGGGAGACATAACTATGAAATCCGATAAGACCAAAGTTATCGAAGAGCTTTTTCATGCTCATAAGGCGCTTCCTATTTCTGCCGTGGCCGATTGTTTGAAACGTTCGGAAATTACCGCCAGAAGAGTCCTGAAGAAAGTGGGCTACTACAGCAGCTATACCCACAACAGCCAATATTACACCATTGAATCGGTGGTTAGATTTAATTCGTATGGCATCTGGTGTCATAATCATATCTGTTTTTCCAGATTTGGCACTTTAAAGGAGACGATGATTCAACTTGTTGACGAAAGCAAAGCCGGCTTAACCGTCAGCCAGCTATCGGAGATATTGGGAATGAAATGCTATTCTGGGGTACATTTATTTCACAAGCAAGGGGCATTCAACCACATCAAACAGGGAAAAGGGTTCATCTATTTATCGAAACAGGAGAGCATCTACCAAAACCAGCTTTCTTATTACACCCTTCCTGAACCGTTGACGTCACAAGCGGCTATCGAGCTTTTGGTTTACTATGTGGATCACCCTGAGGTCAACTACAAACAATTGGTAGGGCTATTGAGAAAGAAACATTTTCAAGCCACGACCGAATCAATTGAATCTTTTTTCAAAGAACACGGTGTAAAAAAAACTCCGACATATTAAATCTGATCGACCTGTTTCGCCGGCAGTTGGATTGGTTGACCCGTCCCGGGCAATTAATTTCAGGGACAAAAGTATTGAATTTTCGCGCCGAACAACAGGTTTGTCCAATCGATGGTAAACCATTAAAGGTACTGAAGACTTCAAACAAAACGGTACACTCAACGACTATTGGCACATTTCAGGCCCATCATACGGAGCTTTATTGTCCCGAACACCGGCATTTGGGCGTATTTAAATCCGGCGATCTGCAGAGAATCGTTCCGGCCGGAAGTAATTTTGCCTATGATGCTATCGTGGAAATCGGTAAACAACGCTTTCTTCATCACCGTCAGGTAGAGGAAATCAGAAATCATTTCAGACAAAAGTTTAATCTTTCCATTTCCAGTAGTGAGATTTTATTGCAGACGGTAAAATTTATCAGTTATTTATCAATGGTGCATCAGGAAAATATGGAACAGATAAAATCCTATATTCAAACACAGGGAGGTTATATCCTACACCTGGATTCCAGTTGCGAAGGGGATAGCCCGAAATGAACTTCCAGCATTGATGAAATTAGCGAATTTGTTTTACAATCTGCCAAGCTTAAGAGTGAAAATGAGACGGACCTTGTGGAATTTTTAATCTCGCTGAAGGCTCAATTTGGACTTCCTCATGCCGTTATAAGCGATATGGGGAGGGGGATGCTTAAAGCGGTCAACAAGGTATTACCGGATTGTCCTCATTATATTTGTCATTTCCATTTCCTCAGCATGATCGGTAAATTGTTATTTGAAGAAGAAAATAATGTTTTACGCAAAAGACTGGCCCAAACCGGTGTCTCCGGCAAATTAAAGGCTGTGAAGCGAGAGTTAGAGAACAGATATGGCCGATTATTTCTGGATAAGGTTTTTCAGGATTTAGGAAAAACAGGGCAGATTCCGGCAGAAAACCAATCACTTAAGCCGCTGGTCTACAGCCTCATTTATTGGATACTGGATTATTCCTCGGCCGGAAACGGCTATGGATTTCCATTGGACAGAAGTTACCTGGAATTTTATTTTCGTCTGCAAAAGGCTATGAAGCAAGTAGAAAAATTATTGTCCTTATTTCCTTATGATTCCAAACAATCTAAAATAATTTGGAGCGTGCGCAAGTGCATGCTTGAGATCACGAACGATAAAAAGCTCCGCCTGATTGTCAAACATTACCAGACTAAAGTTGAGGTGTTTGAAAAATTACGTCGAGCCCTTCGCGCCGCGCCTCAGGAAAATCACCACGGTCTGTCTGATTTGGGAATTTCCGGTTCTGTCAAAGAGTTAAAAGCCATTGAAAAAGCCGTTGACAATTTCGGTTACTATTTGGCCAGGAAAATTGCGATGTCAAAGAACAAGGCTATGCGTAATAGTTTTCAATTGGTTCAAAAACGAATGGATAAATATCACACAATGCTTTTATCAAATCCGATTGAGGTCGAAATAAATGGTAAAAAACGGTTGATCTTTATAAATCGCACCAACAACATTCTCGAACAACACTTTCGCGTTTTCTCTTATAGCCATCAGAGAATTAGCGGAAACGGATCGATGAAAAAAACATTAACAACGATGCATCCTTCGACCCCATTGGTGATGAACCTGAAAAATAAAAATTATATCAGATTGATTTTTGGTGATGAATATAATATTGTCCAAAAATTTGCCCAGGTGAATGTCCTCAAAGTGAGAAACGATGTCAATAACGAAAAGTATAAAAAATTTTCTTTCTCCAAAATATCAAAAAAAACGATACGTGAGAAAGGCTTTCTTGATAATTTATTCATCGCGTTTGAAAAACTGAGTATGTATACACAGTTTGCTTAAATCTAACTAAATTTTGTTGTAATAC
>CAYZWV010000113.1:0-2850 GCA_964482255.1 uncultured Methanocellaceae archaeon | reverse complement strand
CTATGAATATTTACTTCCTTCGTGGAAAGTGTAGGAGTGCCCATATCTAAAAACCTTTTTTTTGCAGCATAGGACATTTCATTTTGGATGATCACCACCCTAATTCCTTTGCTTATTAACAAGTCTGCCGTGGTGTGGCTGCCCCCACCAGCATCTTCTAGGAAAACAATATCTCCTTTTTTGAGCCCATACTTGGCTTCTGTCTCTAAAATTGAGTCTTTCGTGAATGAAGATATCACTTTCAGGGGAATTTTCTCTCTCAAAAAATCCAATGTGTGGAAGTGCTTTAATTGATCTATTTGAGTGGATAGCAGGGATATATAATCCTCTCTTTTTCGCAATTCTTTTTTTAGACGAGAGATATCTTTGTCTCTGCGCACGATCTCTCTTGTTTTCCTTAATACTCTTTGATCTTTGGTTTTTATGCCATCTACTAAGCTAACAAGTTCATCGATTCGATCGTCTTTTTTGGTTATCTGGGATTGTAGTTCTTCAACATATTCTCTAAGCCTAGAGATCTGTTTTTCCTGGCGATGAATATTCTCATGTAGATCCACGAATTGATTGTCGTTGATTTTTATCTCTTTTTTTTGTACTTTCTCTACTTTATCAGGCACAGATAACTGAGAAATTGCAGCATCTATAGAATATCCACGGATGACCAGCGCTTTCACTTCATCTACATCCATATCAACGGGAGTCTTTTTTTCGATATGGGCAAACTTGTTTTTGCAATCCCTGAATGCCCATAGGGCTGCAGCCAATGCATCTCTTTCATGCTCATTGCGGTATCTGAAATTCTTTGTTAGGTTTATCTTATCATTCATTGGCAGTGACTCATTTGGTGAGAACAGGACTGCGTTGAATGCTCGCTTGATTTTTTCAACAGTGTTTGGGGCAGGCGTTACGTCAGACGCTATGATCAGAGGTCGCCCATATTCGATTATATGTTCGATTACATCTGATATAGAAACAACCCTAGAACTAAATAGGTTGACTAGGACCCCTTTTATGTCAAGAATTGCAACTGCCGTGGTAGTGCCAGGATCTATTCCAACGATAAGATAGCCATTTTGCACATATTATTATTTAGTGGATTATGATAAAGATAGTTTTCCTATGAAATGCGACAAATGTCGTCACAGTGCAATAATCCATCAAAAATATTCTGGCATGCATTTGTGCAAGAGACACTTCGAGAGAGATGTTGAGCGAAAGGTCAAGCATAGCATTAGAAGATACAAAATGATCGAAAAAGGAGACATAATCGCATTTGCACTAAGTGGTGGCAAGGATAGTACCGTTTTATTGCACACAGTCCACTCTTTATTCAAGGATCGTCCTGATATACGATTTATTGCAATATCGGTTGATGAAGGCATTAATGGCTACAGAGAAAAAACGCTGAAAACTGCGAAGCAGGTTTGTAAAGAACTTAACATTCTGCACGAGATCATATCATTTGAAGATCAGTTTGGGTTGACAATAGATCAAATGGCGGATCGAGGAGAACGAGCACCTTGCACTTATTGTGGGGTTTTTCGTCGAGTGACCTTAAATAGGACTGCTAAAGCATTGGGTGCGACAAAACTGGCAACTGGACATTGCTTGGATGATGAGGCGCAAACAGTACTGATGAACTTGCTAAGAGGAGATGTAGAAAGATTGGTCAGGCTTATGTCAACCAAAAAGCCTGGACTAGTTCCACGAATTAAGCCACTGAGAAATGTACCGGAAAAAGAGATTGCACTCTATGCTCTCTCGAAAGAATTACCCATATTGTTCGATGAGTGCCCTTATGCAAATATCTCTCTAAGAGCAGAAATACGTGACATGTTAAATGTCTTTGAAATTAAACATCCAAGTACCAAGTACTCGTTGATGAAGAGCTTTGATATTTTGATCAAATACCTAAAAAAAGAGATAAAAGGCGTCGACCTCCGACTATGTGGTATCTGTGGAGAGCCGACTATGGGTGACATTTGTCAAACGTGCAAGCTACTAAAAATCATCGGATCACATCGATGACAGGTCCATGTGCAAGTTGATGCGTATTCTTTCCCAAATTTGGCCCAAGTACTTGCGGAGATCTAACTCCAGTCATGATGGCCATTACCTTGACCTTGCCATTATAATTCTCGTCAACCCTTGATCCCCATATCATGTTTGCATTTGGATCGATTTCCTTTGTCAGCGCTGAGGCTATCTCTTCTGCTTCCAGTAATGTGAGGTCGGGTCCACCCGTGATGTGGATCAATGCTCCGGTTGCACTCCTGTAATCTACATCTAACAATGGATGGTTCAATGCAGTTCTAACAACCTCGTGTGATTTGTCTTGGCTATTATGGGTTTCACCAACTAGCATGACAGCAACGCCACCACAGTGCATTATTGACTTGACATCGGCATAATCAAGATTGATCAGCGATGGCAAAGTTATCGTCTCAGCTATGCCTTTAACAGTTTCTGAAATAAGTTGATCCATTACTGAGAACGCTTGATCTATTGGAAGGTTTGGCACGTAATCCAAGAGCCTGTTGTTGTCCAATACTACAACTGTATCTGCTGCACATCTTAGTTCCTCAATACCCTGTTCTGCTAAGATCCTCCTAGTTTTCTCTATTTTGAATGGGAATGATACCATCCCAACCACGATGGCACCCTCATCCTTTGCAACTTCTGCAATGATTGGGGCCGAACCTGTACCAGTGCCACCTCCCATGCCAGCAGTTATAAATACGAGGTCCGTATCTTTCAAAGCCTCTTCCAGTAGAATTCTATCAAACTCAGCTGCTTGTCTTCCCACATGTGGGAATCCTCCAGCACCAAGACCTCTGGTAAGTGATCTGC
>CAYZWV010000112.1:0-2947 GCA_964482255.1 uncultured Methanocellaceae archaeon | reverse complement strand
TGGCATCTTAGAAATACCATAAACCGTGGATGTCGATGCGTATATAACTTTTGCATTATGCTCTTTAGCTACGGAAAGAACGTTAAAAGTCCCTTCTGCATTTGTTTTGAAATCTAAAAGGGTATTTTTAGTGGATTTCGGGACCTTTGTCTGAGCAGCAAGATGAAATACGCTTTTACAATCTTTCATACTTTCCCTTAGCTTTTCTATATCGAGTATATCTCCCCTGACGAGCCTAAAATTGCGATCTGTGAGGTATGATGCGTTCAGATCATATCCGGTCACCTGAAAACCGCTATCTAGAAGTCGCCTGGTCAGATGGGTGCCGATGAAACCGCTACATCCTGTGACCATTATTTTTGACATTCAGCTCACTTGCTTGATCAAATTGATGCCGTCCTTAGCAAGCTCATTTGCTCTCTCCTTTGACTTGGACTCTGCATATATTCGAATGATGGGCTCGGTTCCAGAAGCCCGGATCAATACCCACCCATCATCATACCAAATCTTCACCCCATCCGTTGTATCTACGTTACTCTTGAGCTTACCTAAGACCCTCTTCATCAATCCATTTTTGTCGATGACTTTAACCTTCTTCTTCACGTTATAGTAGCTTGGTATCTCTTCAACAAGCTCTGACATCTTCTTTTCACAAATCATTTCAAGTATCTTTGCGACCGCCATGGCACCATCCCTAGAGTATTGGTGCTTGGGGAATATCAGTCCACCATTTCCTTCTCCACCGAACACGGCCCCCAATTCCATCATTTTCCTTGCTACATGGATGCTTCCTATGGGTGTCCACACCAACTCACCATCGCATTGCTCTACGACGTCTTTAACGCATAACGATGAACTCACTGGAGTTACGAAAACACCCCCCTTATTTTTCAATGCATCTTTTGCGCATATCGCGAGTAACACATCTTCATTCACGAAAGAGCCATTCTCGTCCACGAAAACTACTCTGTCGGCATCACCATCATGCGCCACACCTAGATCTGCACCGCTCCTTTTCACCAGTGTAATCAGATCTCCGAGAACTTCGCTAGTTGGTTCTGGTGGCCTTTTGGGAAATGTTCCATCGAGCTGTGCGTTCAACGTGATCACGGTGCAGCCCAATTCTCTTAATAAAGAAGGTGTAACAATGCCTCCAGCACCACAGCCAGTGTCTACGACTACCTTGAAATTCCTTTTGCTTATTCTCTCCACATTGACAAGTTTTTTTATTCCATCTTTGTATCTTTGGATCGCATCATCTGTAGACAATGCTCCAGTTCCATCCCATTCGGCATTTCTGAAATTTTTTCCAGCATATATCTTTTCTACTTTTCTTTCCTCATACCTGCTGAACCCAATGCCATCACCCGCTACAAGTTTCAGGCCATTGTATTCCCTTGGGTTGTGGGACGCGGTTATGATGATACCGGCATCCATCTCATCTCTCACATAATAGTTTATGGCAGGTGTGGGCGCAATTCCTACATCTACCACCTTACAGCCTGTTGATAACAATCCAGATATCGCAGCATTTTTGAACATCTCGCCAGATATTCTTGTATCCCTTCCTATTGCCACTGTCCCACCATCTATAAATGTTCCAAGACTCATGCACAACTCTAGGACAAGTTTTGGCGTCAACTCCCTATTCACGATGCCTCTAACGCCATCTGTTCCGAAAATTTGTTCCATAATTGAGTTCACAATATTATACCAATGATTAATACGTTTAACCCTATCGTTATATTATCTAAGTTATGTAATTCTATACTCCGGGATGGAGCTATTATTTGTCAACTCGCATCTTATTCAAAAATATCTCACCATCATATCATTGCTGAATTTTCCTCTGACCATCTCTTCTCAAAAATTTTTACGTCAATTATTTCTTTTATTAACACTTTGTAATTAATATAATGCATATATTGTATATGTGGTATTGTATATGTGGTGTTTACATCAGATCAGAAAATATTCTAAACTACTAGCAAGATAGGCAGATAGTCTTCACAACGTTGGAGTGAGCAATATGGAAACTGGACAGATACGAATGTGCATAAAGCATGGATATTTTAGGGGAGAAAACTGCGAGTGCGGAAACCATGGGAGTTTCGTTCTAAATGAAACTAGGGTAACAAAGCTCGGAAAGATGGTATCGGGAGCATTAAGACATTTTCCCCACGAGTTGGGTCTGAAGATGGATGCACAAGGATGGGTGGATTTAAACCAACTAATCAGTGCAATAGAGGGCAAGTATCGCTGGTTTCACATAGAACATCTGTTTGCATTGATAGAGTCTGATGTCAAAGGTAGATATGAGCTATGTGAAGAAAGGATTAGGGCTAGGTACGCCCATTCTGTCAATGTAGATCTTGACTTTCCAGCCAACGAGTTGCAAGAACTGTATTATGGGACTACCATGGAGGAGGCAGGCAGGATCATGGAGATCGGGCTTAAGCCAGTCAGGCAAAGATATGTTCACCTGAGCACCTCGTTCGAGGAGGCTATTAGGGTCGCAAAATTTAGGACTGATCAACCCGTGATAATAATCATTGATGCCCAAAATGCCCAATCGAACGGAATCAGGATGATGAAAGTCAACGATCAGATTTGTATATCAGATAGCATCCCAACAGATTTTCTGGAGATCATTTCCTGATACAAACCAACTTTTTTTCCTCTGTCTTAAATTTAACATCCAAGAATCTTTCGACCAACCAGATGTTTGTTCTCGTATGTGATGTTAGGACTCTCGTGGTGATGGAGCATTTTCCATCGGCCAATGCCATGTATGGTATCAACTGATCCGCTAGATGTACATCAGTGCTGGCACCAGATCCTAATTCATCCAAAAGAACTCTTGTAGCCTCTCTCCCAACCTCCTCCGCAGGTTTACCCTTTTCACCAAGCGAGCTCCCGCCTATTCCAGGACACCATAGTGTAATCC
>CAYZWV010000111.1:0-2996 GCA_964482255.1 uncultured Methanocellaceae archaeon | reverse complement strand
CTCCTAGGGTGCCTTCCGATCCCACAAAAAGATGAACTAAGTCATATCCCGAACTAGACTTAAGCACGGATTTTCCTGTTTTTATAATCGAACCATTAGCTAGAACTACTTCCAACGCCAAGATATGGTCCTTAGTTGTTCCATATTTTAATGCCATTAGCCCGCTAGCATTGTTTCCAACCATTCCACCAATTGTGCAGACCGCGCCGGATGGCGGCTCGATTGGAAACCATAACCCGGCTTTTCCAGTTAATCGATTAAGATCCTCAAACACAACCCCAGGTTCGACTACAGCAATCATACTTACTGGATCGAATTCAATGATCTTATTCATACGCTTTAAATCGAGTAAAATACCTCCTTGAGCAATACTGCCTCCGTGTGTGGCTGTACCCGCTCCTCTTGGGGTAACGCCTATGTTGTTCTCGTTAGCTAATTTTAAAATTTCAGCTATTTGGCTTGCATTCTCGGGAAGAATTACCACATCTGGCTTTAGAAACACATCTATCATGAAGTCACTCGAATAACTCACAAGATCTGCATCATCAGTTGATATATATTGCTCGCCAACAATTTCGGTTAATTTTTCGATGATAATGCTTTCTAAAGGGCTTACCATAATCACGTCCGATCTTAACGTAGGTCATTTACATGATCTATTAATTGATAAATGTCCAAAATTTTAACTTTCAAGTTATATTTATCTTTTGAGGCTGAAAAGTTTAATTGGCATGCTGGGCATGCTGTAACAACTGCTTTATTCTTTTCTTCTGCTTCCTGCAATCTTGTCTGTGCTATTTGGTTGGCCAGATTTGGATTACTTATTGTAAGACCTCCTCCACCGCCACAGCATTTTGCTTCATCTCTATTTTTATCAAATTCTTCCAAATTGACTCCAGGGATGGATTCTATAATTTTTCGTGGCGCTTCATATATCCCGCAGTGCCGGCCAAGTTCACATGGATCATGATAGAGAACATTTAGTTTATCGATTCCATTCTTTTTAAAAACAAGTCTACCTGCGTCAATGTATTCTGCAAGTAATTCAGTGATGTGAAGCACTTCGAAATTGAGTTTGCCAACTAATTTGGGGTATACTTGTTTCAATACTCGATAACATCCTGGACAAGCTGTAACTACTCTGCAAGCGCCCGTTTCTTCGATCTTTGAAACATTGTACTCACAAAAACGCCTTATTGTATCCATATCTCCAAGAAGATATGCAGGTGATCCACAGCATTCCTCATCTCTAAGAATTGTAAAATCGACATTTAGTTTTTTTAAGATGTTGAATGAACGCATAGTACTTTTATGCGGTATTGAGTGATAATTAGCATAGCAGCCTTTGAAAAAGAGAAGATCCGCACTTTTCGGAAATTCCTTGTCCGGATTTAACCCAAATATATCCAAATCCTCTTTGGAAAGGTCAAAAACATTCCCACTATCTTTTATAGTGTTTATAAGAGATTTAACACTCTCTGGAGCCTTTCCTAATTCATATAGGTCACGTCTCCCAGCAGTCAAAACATCTGTAACTTTTATTCCAGCAATACAAGTATTATCACAATTTGAGCACAATGTACAGGTGTATAAACTGTCCCTCACTTTTTCAGTTAAGGTTCCTTGTTCTCTTAACAGGCTTCTCAGAATCAGCATTTTGCCTCTAGGTGAAAAGCTTTCCCAGAATATTTGCTCGCTTACGGGACAGTTACCTTTACAAAAACTGCACTTGAAGCACGTATCTAGGCTTTCTTTTACCTGTATCAAATTTTTAAAAGAAATTTCCGACATGTTCAAGCCCTCTTTATTCACCGAATATAGTTCCAGGCGACAATATATTGTTAGGATCAAACAACTGTTTTATTGCAAGCATAACTTCGTAGCTCTCTCCATGTTCAGGTTTCATGTACTTCATTCTATGTTGACCTATCCCATGTTCTCCTGAAACTGATCCGCCTAATTCAATTGTCTTATGAACTATTTCATCCTCTAAGGCTTCCAAGCGTCTTAATTCATCTTCATCGTTTATATCGTATGGAACTAAATAATGAGCATTCCCATCTGCTGCATGGGCAATGATATAAACCTTTATTCCAAATTTTTTCCCAGCATCTTGCATAATACGAATAAGATCGGGTAATTTAGACGGAGGTAGAATGCAATCTCCAATAAGTATCGTTGGTTTATCGCGCACAAGAGTTACCAAAACTGATTTTCTCGCGAACCACATTTTTTCTCTTTCTTCTTCGTTTTTTGCCCATATGATCTCTTTACATCCATGTTTCTCTGCAATTTCTTGAAGTATGATCTTATCTGCCTCAATTTGAGCAGGATCACGTCCATCTAATTCGAATAACAAGAGGCCTTCTGCTTCTGGAAAAGAAGCCTCACTGAGTTTGCCTCCATATTTTTTGGCAAGAGTGTTTGTCGCTTGCTGGGTAGGTAGGTCAACGATCTCTAAACCTGCTGGCGTTATCCCACTTTTGACTATCTCAACAACCACTCTGGCGCTCTCCTCAAGACTGTCGAACAAACCATAGGCAGTTGCAAAATACTTGGGTATGGGTTTTAGTTTGAGCGTGATTTCAGTTATGATGCCCAGCGTCCCCTCTGAGCCTACAAAGAGATGTACTAAATCATAGCCAGATGAAGTCTTATAAACGGGTTTACCTACCCTGATTATACGACCATCTGCGAGGACGACCTCTAAGGATAGCACATAATCTGTAGTTGCCCCATATTTCGCGCTTCTCAATCCTGATGAATTGCTTGCTACCATCCCGCCAATCGTAGCTACACTTTCGGTTGGGACAGTTGGAGGAAAAACAATTCCGAATTTGCTTGCTTCAATATTCAGCTTCTCGCAAATCACACCTGGCTCCACAACAGCCAATAAGTTATCTGCATCGATTTTTTTGATCTGATTCATCCTTCTAAGCTCCATAATTATGCCCCCGTGCGGTGCCGCGCGCCCCCCCCGCTCCGCGGGGCCGGCT
>CAYZWV010000110.1:0-3057 GCA_964482255.1 uncultured Methanocellaceae archaeon | reverse complement strand
GACTGGAAGGTAAGAAGCAAAAAGGCACATCAACTTTAAAAAAATGGGTTTGCCCAGAGTGTGGATTGAATGTAAGAATGGGTATTGCCGGGGATCCGATGCTTCGCCACCATACCTGCGAAACAGCTGCCGGCCATCCGGTATTTTTAATTCCCGGGGATGTATATGTTGCGGAGAAATGATACTAAGGACCGCAATTTATTACTTATAGCTAAAGTTATCGGCATCCGGTAGATTCAGTTTGTTGTAATTTCATCATATAATCATTATTAATCGACTTCGCTGGCCTACAATGTTTTCTCCATCTCGGTCGCTTTTTGCATTGTGAGAGAACCCCATGACAAAACCTGATCCTGTAAAGATACTTGAAGAGCTGGAAATCATCTTGGAGTATGGTTTGAGATTTCTGCATGCTTGGCAAGAAATATCAGAAAAACTGTATACCGAACCAGAATTATTGGATTTGGCCCCTGAGTTTTTCAAAATCACTTCATTAGCCCTCATTGAGGCAGCTACTCTTCAGGCCGCAAAGCTCACAGAAGAAAGGGATGACTCTGTGAATTTAGTCTACTTTTTCAATGTTGTAAAAGATCTCCGTCAGGGTAATTCCTCTCCTTGTGGAGATCCGCTGGAGACTGATCGCGAGATACTAGAAAGGCTCAGGTCTACAATAGAAGAGATTAAACATGAGAGAGACAAAAAACTTGCACACAACGATAGGAAATTCATGAATAGTCGAGAAAGCAGAGTCGAGCAAGTTCAAGCATATAAGTTGATCGATCTCTTCCTAACATCCAAGGGAATTCTGAAAAAGTATCGGGCTCTCTTGGGAGTTGCACCCACAACCCAGCAAGCAATGGAAATGCCTTCTGGCAAAGCAGAGTTAGATGAATTATTCCAGTTAGTAAGGATCGTCTTAGACGATGAGACAGTTCAGGATATAAGTGAGCAAGCGAAGCAAACCCGATCTATGAGGAAAGCGAGGATGAAAATAAGAGAAGCTTTGACAGGAGAAATCGGGAGTATCAAGCTATGAGTCGCCGACCAACCATGAAATTGGGCTTGGGTTTCACAGTCAGCGACTATAGGTGGATGGTACTCCATCAAGCCGACATACCAAAAAGACATTCAGGGGTTCTTGCAATATTCTGAACGGCATATGTGTCGGTAAAAATTAGAGTGGATAAAGTCCAGCTAAGGTGTCGCATTATTATAAGAAGTGACATCCTTGAGAAGCGATAAAACAAAATCGATAGATGCAACTGCTTGAGATGGCCAAGGCGATAATTCTTGGGCTTCCGGTTTACCTGGGTGTATCAGATTCCGATAACCTCGAAGGGTATGGCTGGTTGCGTAAGTGGGTTCCTTTATAACATTTAGCTCTTTGCTGACATCAATTAATGTTTCTAAATTCCATTTCCTTATTGGTATTCTCTTGGCCGAAGAGCATCTTGTTGCAGTTTGTTCATGACTTAGTATTACATCAAGTAGAATTGCTTCAACGACACTACCTAATAAGACAACAACGGCTTTGGGGGCATTATCAGCATCCAACGTACGTACCTGCTCTAAATCCCTTTCAGCTACAGCCTTTATTGACGCGTTTGATATTAAGGAAAGATCAACGGACCTTAGACGAGTGTGTACATCTGATGCACGAACTCGTTGAAATAATATTGGATTTTTGAAATGAGATCGCCATTTGCCAAATCCTCGAAAACCTACATTGCCGACTGGATAATAGGGTGATCTCTGAGGACTCATATATCTTAATACACAAACGTTTCCTAAATATAGGTCAGTATTATGGCCGGAAAAATCGACCTTTACTTGATACCATTTTCGGGGAATCAAATCTTGAATCTTGGCATCTAGCGCAACAGGAGCCCAACCGGGTTGACGTAGAGAACTTTCAGCTGGAGTTCTTTGGGCTATTACATATTTGTATTCCCAGCCACCAAGCCCTGCAAAAGAATAAAGCTCTGGATCGTGATATCGGTATATTAGGTGAGCATTAGTGCCTCCAGGAACTACTTCATTCACCATGATTTCCGCTTCAAATATTCCATCAGTTATTCGGTGATTACTTAGACAAAATCCATCCTGATTTGGGTCATCTTCACGTAAATAGCCAAGGTATGTGAACTTGTTTTCGTCTTTAGAAACTTGCCAATTACCTCGTGCAATTTGCCAATTACCTTTTAATTCCAGAGGGGTTACTCTCGTTTCATCTGATGCCATAACAAGAACTCCATCATTTCATCACAAACGTTGGTTGGCTAAAGCTCCACATCAGGGGCAGAATGCCACGCTTTTCGCGGGGCAATAGACCAGACGGCTCTAATCGCGAGTTAGGCGGCGGAAACTTGCGACTCTATCATTCTACTCCTTACCACATGAGTATTAGCCAGGCCAGGCCACCGAAGATGATGATATAAAGGATGCCTGGGATGAAATGGGTCATGAATGTCTGCGGCTGCGTAAACTTGCCTCGGTCTCGTACATCGGTTACCTGTTCCGCAGTATAAAACCAATGATACGTCTTATCACTGGCAATAAAGGCGTGAAGTAATCTATGGAATCCAAAGACAGAAAGAGAAGCTACTGCTGCGGCCACGATTGGCCTCCAGCCATTTGCGTTAGGGAATACTTTTAAATAAAGAAAAACGAACCAGAGTATCGGCGCGAAATTTAGAACAATCAATGAAACTCCGAAACGCGACCATGCTCGACCATCCCAAATACACATAGAAGGAGTGTCAAACGGCTGGTATCTGCCTGTAACGCTTAAGGCTGCAGCCCAAAAGAAAGCATAAAAAAGCACAAGAGCTTGCTGGCCTGTATCCATAATATTTCTCCCCAAGCATTATTCCTTCAACCGTCTAACAAGTTGGTTAGCTGTTGTTTGGTAGCCTAACAGATTAGAGTACTCTGTGACCTAAGCCGCAAAATTGTTTCGGGCTTTATCAATAATTAATTAAAAGAATTGGTATCTCTTGAATTATAGTATAAATTGAGAGAAGCATTTCGATTTTTAAAATTCTAGTGCAGTCCGGA
>CAYZWV010000109.1:0-3113 GCA_964482255.1 uncultured Methanocellaceae archaeon | reverse complement strand
GTCATTTCAAAGTTCTAAAAGCGGAAACAACGTTGAATATGTATTTCATTCCTCCTACCACCAATATTCCTACGCCAACGGAGAAATCAACCGTTAAATCCATCGAAATTGGCTACACCGCTGTGGGGAATTGGGAGAGGGAACCAGAAAGATATGACATAGCAGATGGCATAGACGCTAAAATATATATCAAAGACCAAATCGACAGAGTTATTGATACCGATGGCGAATTAATACTTGAATTATATGAAAGGAGGACCGATGTTCATGACTGGGAAGCAGCCATGGGCAGATTGTTGGGCAGATGGGAAGAAACCATAAACGAAAAATCGATGAGGGACGAAACGGGCGGATATAGCTTTAGATTGCTATTTTCCGAGCAAATACCAACTGTCGTGAAATACGGCATCTTACAAGCAACGCTAACTACACCCGATGGTAAAAGATTTTTTGCGGTCGAGGATATGATTTCATTAATAATAATATGATTTCATTAATATATTAATATATCCTCCTTCATTCGCAACCAACGGTCAACCACAATAAGCTGGTGGATCAATCTGTTTTTGTGGTGTTTATCGAAGGTGGTGTTTATCGATAACTGTTCTCGGTAACATCTGTATGATTAAAGGCCCGTATGGAGTTATCTCACCATTGAAATTTGAACAGAACGATGGGCTCTGACCATTCGAGTTGAGTTGAGCAGATAGAAATTTGATTTGGTCCATTGCACCCAAGATTTAATTTCTTTTGTTTTGAATTTAATTTAATTCAGTAATACATCGTCAACAGTTCTTTATCGATGTTCAGGATTCCAGAAGTTAGTTTTGATACTCCCAAATAGAATTCGCTCTCAGTTTCGCTTGCAATGTCATCGCACAAGTGAGGGACCCAGTTTAAGATATGATCGGTTATAAAATCTCTTTGAAAATTGAAGCTATCTTCAGCTTCTTTCTCATTTAGGCTTAGCAGGGTTTTACGCATACCCTTACATAGGTGAGTTATGAACTCACATTCAACAGCTATATGGTCTTCTTCCTTCGGAAAATCTTCCGGTATTTTCCAACTCTTTTTTTTATATATGCTCCTTAAATCATTCAAGATGTCTTTAGATTTTGTGTTCGTGGCATAGCGCCGTTCCAGCGCTTGGACATTCTCTCCAAAAAGGTCCCTATACTCTCTGGAAAGCACCTCTTTTAGGTCTTTTTTATCGGGAAATGGATCCATGGAATTGCATATCTGCGCATACCCCATCATGAACTCGTCTTCTTCGCCCTGCTCATCTCTGAATTGTTTAAAAAATTCTTGAGTAAGACCGTAGAGCAGGTTGTCGGATGGCTCTCCCTTGAAGATTTCTGCTACAAATTTGTACATATGCATCCTTACACCAGTGATATAGAAGATGCCTTGGGGAATTTTTGACATTGAAATCGACCTCTTTTTACTTTACGATGTCAGTCATAAACAACTTTGAGACCTTTATAGTTTTCTCCATTTCAATCGAATTGTTGGGACACTTTTCGAGGCACGCCCCACACCCGATGCAAAATCCGTGATCGAAAATAAGTTTGTCATCCTCGATCTTCAGGGCATTTGTCAAACATGCCCTTGTACAATCTCCGCAGAGATCGCAAGTCTCCTCATTGATTGTGATAAAACCGAAGGGTAAGATATCTTCATCTATCCTTAGGTCGGAAGACACATCCTTAAGAACGCTCTTTAACATTAGAATTAGGTCTTCTCGCTTATTCCCAGAAAATTCCTCGACCTTAGGTATATTTAATCTGTCCATGGAATTAATTTTTTCGAAAAAATTGAGCATGTGTTCATGAAATTGATTTGAGTCTCTGGCGGTACTTCTGAAGACAGAAAGCCTTCCTTCAAGACATGTTTTTTCGAAGACGTTTTTAAAAGTCCTCTCTAGATTCATAATATATTCTTTAGAATCCTTGTCACATGGATCGCAACCACATAAAAGGATACCTTGCGAACCCAAAACAAAACTCATCAAAATGTGGTCGATGTTAATTTTACTCAGACATGAAACTGGGACGGGAAGGATGTCTGCCGGATAACCAAGCTTTTTTAATCCAATTCGATTTAGTGTAATCTTCGCGAGGTTGTCGCAAAAAAATAACATTATTGGCGCGTCTATCAGGCGCTTGGATGGGAGTGGCTTCTTCTTTACAAAACTCGTTAGCATGGATTTTATCTTTCTCTCGATATCCCCTTGATTCTTGGAAGTCAACAGTCCGAGCGGACAGACAGATATACAGATCTCGCAGCCGTTGCACAACTTTGGATCGATTGATAACCCACTCGATATTGCTCCACTCGGGCAGCTATCCATGCATATGAAACAGGAGTTGAACCTGTAACCCGGGCAATCCTCCAACCTGCCGAAAATTACTAAATCTTCCATTCGCCTCAAGCCAGGAATTACCACGACTTCTTTTAGGTCTTCACCGGGCTCAAAATCCCTTCTGTTTTCAACGCTCATCACCTCCTCAAATATCAGTCTTTTGGCCTTTTCCGTAGCTTCAGACTTGTCTTTATGAACCCATCCGGACATCTCCCTAACATCGACGACAGATAGGTTCTCCTTTGGAAAACGACTGTACCTTAGAATTTCGTCGAACAAATTCTTGTTCGAACAACCAGCTATAATGAGATGGTCAGGATTCTTTTTAAGATGATAATGAATCTCACTTAGCCCATCGACATTGCATAGGCTATTGCTCGTGGTCACGTTTACAACCCCTTTGTCCATCATGGATTTGGATATGGACCTGAAATTCAAGGGGATGCTTTTACCACATGAACAGAGAAGTAAGACGATTTCCTTTTTTATATCAGTCATAAAAAAAATAAAAAAGAGTTACCCAGTCCCCATGGGGACTGAGTTTTCGTGTTTTCAATACAGTCTGCTTATTCCCCGTACTTGCTAATCAACTCAGCTGCTTCTTTGCCACAGATGTCGCTGATACCAAGCTCACTAAGCTTTGCAGCGGTTGGTATGCCTGTGGTCGTGGTGTACCCCCTCGCACCATAGTAATCTGGGAGTTTTTCATTGTACGTCTTGTCCCAGTCGACTACCAGACCATCTTCGTAAC
>CAYZWV010000108.1:0-3130 GCA_964482255.1 uncultured Methanocellaceae archaeon | reverse complement strand
TCATAGTTCCTATTTTATATTGTCCAACATATCATATAAAGTTTTCACGACTCTGGACTTTGCACCTAAAGTCTCGTTTTACCCTAAAGTATGATTTTTGACCCTAAAGTCGGGATTTTCCCTAAGGTAATATAGACTGAATTATTTATTGATACCTTAAAATATCAGCGCAGTTGTACACTCTTGTTATCAGCCTTCAGGCTGGCAACAATCGCCTGTCCAAGAGATACCCCCCCATCTCCGGTTGGTATCTTGCTGTGTACGATAAAAGTGAAATCGTTCGCCTCTACAATTTCTCGCACTCTTGTGGTTATGTGTTCGTTATATGCAACACCTCCACTGAGTCCGATGGTTTCAATTCCCTCCTTTTCAGCAGCATTTACGGCAATTTCAGTTAGGCCAGTTGCAATGGCATCTTCTGCAGAAAATGCAAGGTCAGCTCTCGAATGAACATCTAAATTTTCATAAATGTTCAATAGGATTTGCGTCGTATCGAGCACCGTTCTCTTTTCATGCTCATCTCGTTCTGTCTTGAATCTCAGCGGTATTTCCAGATTCTTCCCATGTCTGGCTGCGCTCTCCAATTTCATTGTTGGCTCTCCATCATAGCTCCTATGGTGTGTTATTCCCAGAAGCGAGGATACCGCATCCAATACTCTGCCTGTGCTAGTTGTGGGAATAACGTTGATACCTCGCCTTAGCTGCTCGATGACGATTTGACCCTCTTTATAGTTTTCATTTTTAAATCTCAGTTTTATCTTCGACAACTCATCATCGCTCAAGATTTTGCTTAGGATTCCTAGAACCATGCGTGGGGGATAATATGCGGCAGCATCGCCGCCCGGCATTGGTTGGGCTTCCAAGCTAGCACATCGCCTGAAATCATCATAGCTGACTTCCAGGATTTCACCTCCCCAGATGGCTCCATCTGTTCCATAACCCAAGCCATCAGCAGCTATTCCCATGATCTTGGCATCTCTGGGAAGCATGGCATCAGCCATGAGTGAGACCAGATGTGCATAGTGGTGTTGCACCTTTATCGTTTTTTTTGCATTTTCCATGGCATAGTGAGTTGTGTTAAATCCTGGGTGCAGGTCGCAACCCCATACAAGAGGATTTATTCCGGTCAACCTTTTCAGATGCTCTGCAACTTCGTTGTGATACTCCAGCGTCTCTATTTTTTTTGTATCTCCGATGTACTGAGACACATATGCTTGATTTCCACTCAAAACAGTCACCGTGTTATTTAATTCTGGACCTACACCCAGCGCATCTGTCTCAAAGGTGAAAGGCATGGTAATCGGCTCTGGAACATATCCTCTCGACCTCCTGATGAAACTCGTTTTATCACCGATCACCCTAACAACGGAATCATCGGCTCGGTTTGCTATCCTTCTATTGTGGAGCAAGTAGTAATCTACGATCCCATCCAATTTCTCAAAAGCATCTGTATTGCTCTTTATCATTGGTCTCCCCGGCAGGTTTGCACTGGTCATCACACATGTTGGGTCCTCAAGTGCTCTGAATAGCAGATGATGTAAACCGGTATAGGGTAACATCACGGCGATGTTATGCAATCCCGGGGCGACATATTCGGAAAGATGAAATTTATCGCTCTTTTCCAGAGCTACTATCGGCTTTCTATAGCCGGTCAGAAGTTTTTCTTCGATGGAAGTTACCAAAGTGAAACTCCTTGCAGTTTTCATATCTTTGGTCATTACTGCAAAGGGCTGCTCAGACCTTCCAAGATTTTTCCTTAGGCGGAGCAACGACGCATCATCAGTGGCTTTTGCCGCTATGTGCATCCCGCCAATTCCTTTGATTGCCACGACATTTCCATCGTTTAGAAGTTTTGCAGTTTTGATGATGGTTTTATCCCTATGGCTTTCCAGGACCAACCCTCTTTTATTATTATATAACATCATCTTCGGACCGCAATCACTGCAACATATTGATTGTGCATGATGTCTCCTGTTCATGGGTGATGTGTACTCCTCATTGCATTTTTCACAAAGGGGAAAATCGATCATCGTCGTGTTTTGCCTATCATAGGGCAAATAAGAGACTGTAGTATATCTAGGACCGCAGTTCATGCAAACGGTGAAAGGGTAGTTATACCTGCGATCACTCCTATTGAACATCTCGCCAAGGCAATTCTCGCAAATATCGACGTCTGGGGGAATTATCGAAGATTTGATACTGCTGCTTTTTTTACTTTTTTTTATCGTGAAATCTTCAAAACCCTTCTGAGTTACCTTTTCAATGATAATTTTGTCAATTTTTGAAAGAGGAGGATTTTCAGTATTCAAATCGTGAAGGAATTCGTCCATCTCCTCATCATCACCTTCTACCCAGATCTCAACGCCATTTCCAAAATTAAGTACGTATCCTCTCAATCCATGTTCATGGGCAATTCTATATACAAAAGGGCGAAATCCTACACCTTGAATAATCCCGTAAACGTGAATTTTTTTGTTCATATCCATCAATCGTATTATTTATAACTACATAAGCGCTTACTCAATTAATTAATTGATTGAGGTCATGCGATGTGCCTTGCAATTCCGGGAAAAATTGTGAAGATAGACGGAGATAAAAAGGTTGCAATAGTTGATTTTGGCAGCCTCAAGCAGGAAGTGAGGTTGGACCTTGTTGATGTGGATGAGAGCAATATAGGTCATTATGCATTGGTGCACGTCGGCTATGCCATTCAGGTCATGTCTCCTGAAGAGGGAAAGGAAACTCTTCAATTATTTCATGAGTACGCTGATGCGGTGGAAAAGGATATTATGGAGGAGCAGCACGCATTTAGAAAAAAAGGTTTTGGATAGGGTAGGATAGATAGGTAAATAGGATAAGATAGGAATGCATGAGTACAGCGTTGCGATGGAAATCTATGATGTTATATTGAAAACAGCTATTAAAAACGATGCTAAAAAAGTAACTTCGGTAGATTTGGAGTTGGGCGAGCTAACTCATATAAATCCAGATCAACTGATCTTTTGCCTTGAAATCATGGCCGAGGGGAGCCTGATGGAGAATGCAACGCTAAATCTTGTGAAAATCCCCTCTAAGATAAAATGCAAATGTGGGTATGAAGGTGTTTTGGACAATAAGCGATATCCCATGC
>CAYZWV010000107.1:0-3222 GCA_964482255.1 uncultured Methanocellaceae archaeon | reverse complement strand
GCTATGGATAAAGGATGTGCCCCCGCGAGTAGGGCGCCTGCTCCACTCAGTGTGCCATTTATTATAAACCAGTATCCCATAGCTATGAGCAATTTTTCCAAAGGAACTGACATTACCAAAAGCAAAAATGTCATTAGGATGCTCAACATCACCAAGGCCCCAAGGAACTTCATAAAGTTAAATTTCTTGGGGATTTGCACCAGCTCCTCTAAGGGTGGGATTAGCTCTGGGTTTCTAAGAAACTTTTCTACGCCTTTTCTATGACCAGCGCCAATTACAGCAACTACTTTACCGTCTTTAGCCACATTTAAAAGATTGCCAGCGATGTATGCGTCCCTCTCGTCTACGAGAACCTTTGCAGCACTCGGCGAGAAAGATCGTAGCTCGGATACGAGCTGGTCAACTACATCTTCTTCTGTGATAGTTTCCATATCAATTTCTTCTCCCCCTCCGATAGATGAACTGATTAACGCAGAAAACATCCTGAGTTTCTCAAAAAAAGTCATTCTGCTCCAAAATCGTCGTAGTGTTATGCCTATGTCTCGATCTATGAGAGCTACGCGTGCGCCAGTCTCCTCTGCTTTCTCTATGGCAGATATCATCTCAGCTCCTGGCTCCGCACCTTTCTCAGAGGCGATCTTCTTTTGTGTCCATGCAAGAAGCCATTGTACAAGTAAAAGATATCCTCCATGCAAAATATCTTTTATAGATGGCTCCTTTTGTATTTCGCCTTTAAGCGCTTTATATCTCCGAGGACACAATTCCACAGCGACGACATTTGGTTTTTCTTGATCGATGGTTGAGCGAACCTCGTCGATGCTTTTATCAGAGATGTGCGCAGTTCCGATGAGTATAAGGTCTGGCTTCATAGTCTCAGTTGACCCAAAAGTTCCAATGATCTCACTAAGTCCGCCCTGGACACGATCCCAACCATAATACCGTCTTCCATGACTATCAATCGACCAATATCATGTTTTGACAGCAGTTTCAGAGCCATGATCGCGTCATCGTCTGGATGGACAGAAATTACCTCCGAGGTCATTATATTCGACACATATGTAGAATCTCGTTTTTCCGCCGGTATTTGCCGGATATCGTTAAATGTTACGATCCCAATTATGTTATCCTCTGCGACAGGATATCCCATGTGTTTTTCCTTGAACATCATATCAACAAGCTCGCTGATCGACATATTTGGTTTGACTGCTTTTACATCTGTGGTCATGATATCTCGAACTTTAACTCCCCTTAAAGCCACTGTAACCTCTGTAGCTTTTTTCTCCTCTGATGCGCCGATATAGATGAAGAAAGCGATTAAAATAAACCAAAAGCCGCCATAAAAAAGACCGAACATACCCATTATGAGCGCGAAGGTTTTTCCGATAGATACCGCTTTATTCGTTGCATCTACGTATGCCATTCTCTTGGCCAACCAAGAGCGCAGCAGGCGACCCCCATCCATTGGAAAAGCTGGCAGAAGATTAAATCCACATAATATAAAGTTATAGAAGGAGAGAATTCCCACAGAAAGTCTAATAATATCAAGTGCAAAGAATTCGAGCATCCTGTATACAAAATAAAAACTCAACCCAATTGCCAAGCTAACACTTGGACCTGCTATAGCCACCTTTGATTCTATCTTAGGATCTGGTGGGATCTCCTCCATGGAAGCGATTCCCCCAAATATTATCAAGGTTATGCTTTTTATTCCTATTCCATACTTCTTTGCGACATATGAATGTCCCAGTTCATGTAGCAGGACGCAAGAGAATAGGATGAGTGTTACAAGCGTGCCGGAAGTATACCTTATTAGCGAATCCTCTATGTTACCAAAGCCAATGGGAGTGTTTATAAGCCCAAATGTATGAGATTGCATCCATTCTCCAGAGGGCATATTTATAGTAGCAAATGCATATGCAAAAAGAGGTAATATCAAAAGGAAGCTGATATGCAACCTTATAGGTATTCCGATAATCTTTCCCAATTGTATTGATGTTTTCATTTTCCCCATAGGTAATAGTCCAACAAACTATATAGGTAATAGTCTAATAAACTATATATCTTCATAGTTCACATGATAGGTGGGGATAGATATGAGAGCAGAAATAACGTCACTATTTGGCCTGGACGTTTACACGGATCAGGGGAAACACGTTGGAAAAATCAACGACGTAGTGCTTGATTCAGATGATAGAAGGGTAACCGGATTAGCTGTTTCGGATGTTAATCCAGATTTATTTGATGTTGAGAGCAGGGGCATCATCATCCCATACAGATGGGTGCTCTCGGTTGGGGATGTAGTGGTGATAAAGCAAACAACTGGCCGCGTTAGGCAAGAAGCAAAATAAGATTAGCATCCTAAAAAATGAAAGAGCGAGAAATTTATTCGAATATTAGAGCTGTGCCTCCAATTGCCATCCGCATAGATGGAAGAAATTTCAAAAAGTTGCTCGCAAATTTCAAAAAACCATACGACAAAAAGTTTATAACTGCAATGGCAGATTCGACAGAGCTTCTCATAAGAGCAAGTGGGTTGAATCCAAGGTTTGCATATATATTTTCAGATGAGATTAACCTGTTCTTCCTAAAAATTCCTTTCCAAGGAAGAATTGAAAAATTGGATTCTGTCGTCCCATCGTTCTTAGCAAGCGCATTGTCTTTAGAACTAAAAACAACAATTTCTTTCGATTCAAAAGTTATTCCTCTTTCCAAGCAGGACATTCACAAATATTTGGAACTACGCCAAGCGGAAGCGTGGAGAAACCATATACTCTCATATGGATATTATGCTTTGTTAGAGGGGGGATTATCTAGGCGGTCTGCAGCACTTAATATGAAAGGTATGAATTCGCAGGAGATACATGATATGTTGTTTGATAGAGGTATAAACTTGGCTGAGACCCCAGCATGGCAGAGGCGCGGGATCCTCGTATGCAAAGAAGTGTACAAAAAGCCCGGATACGATCCTAAAAAGAGTCTTAGAGTAATCTCGAGGAGAAGCAAGGTCATTCAAGATTGGGACATACCACTCTTCAGTACAAAAGAAGGGAAAAAGCTCATTGATGAGTTGTTAACTGAGGTGTAATCATTTGTCTTCTTTCTCACCAACTGCCGCCAAGAATCTTTTCATTACCGCCTCTTCAGATAAACGCATTATCGTTTGTTTATCCTTAACTCCACTAAATACTCCCAGAGGGATCTGTGCAGCAGCAGCTGTGGAAT
>CAYZWV010000106.1:0-3301 GCA_964482255.1 uncultured Methanocellaceae archaeon | reverse complement strand
CCATGAAATGTCCATCAACGAATTAAGTAAATCAGCAGATGAAATGTTCAGGATAAACCACATGAAAATCAACCTGCGTGAGTATGCCCCCATATTTGCTTCAGTAAGATGTTCAATCTGTGGAGAGAACGCCATCGAGACTAGGGCAAGGGAGATAGACGGCAATCCTGTCTGTATAAACTGTGCCAAAGAAAATTATTACGTCTTAGATGGAAGAGGAATGTCGATAGATTCGTCCTAATACCTGAATATACTCTAGGTGGTGAATCCTAACATGAAAGAACCTTATTTTAGTTCTAAGGATCTAGCGCTGATGGCTATCTTCGCGTCCCTGTCTTCACTGGTCGGATTATCGACTGCTTTCATTCCTGCACCCCTTCCGGGCTTATATGGGGTGATTGCAATCCCTGTAGGTACCATCATCGTTCTAACAATAAGAGCAATCGTTGGAAAGACCGGCGCTGCGACTTTCACTCAATTCGTTAGCGGGGTTATATCAACTATCCTTCCAGGCGGACCGCCAGTGATATGGATAATCATTCCATCATGGGTTCTAGGTGGGGTAGTTATTGACCTTTTCTTCCATGTCACACACAAGGAAATCCAAGATTCACGAGTAGCCGATGGGATCGCTGGTCTCATCTACAACATCCCAGGAGACATTCTCCTGTACTGGGCCTTTATGATGTTCCTTGGTTGGGCGTGGTCATTGCCACTTTTCCTCTATGGGTTCCTCGCAATCCATGCGATTCTAGGAGGATTAGCCGGCGTATACATGCCTTCACTTCTTAACAAACTTACGCCGGTAGTAGATATGGCTTTTGAAAGGTCTAAACAGTAATATTAAATCAGAATCCTTTTTTTTTTTGAGCATGAAAGTACGTATAATTATCCTTAAAGTCTCCAAATGCGTGAATTAAAAATATTAAAGGTATAACTGAAATTATGAGTTTAATTCTTCAGCATAAAGCTCTTTTGTGGAGGCGGCCGCAATTCATTGTATAAAACTAGGAGGCGGACTCATTTCTTACTCGGAAGAACTTCGAAATTTAATTAAGTTCTTGGACAAACTCTCAACATCGTATCAATTGCTTATTGTGCCCGGAGGAGGCCCATTTGCAGACATTGTGAGGGATATTTACAGTCAATATAATCTATCAGAAACTATAGCTCATTGGATGGCAATTCTAGCAATGGATCAATATGGTTTTTTTCTCTCAAATTTGTCTGAAAACACAGTTACAACCCATTCTATTGATAAAGCGAAAGAATTAGCGAAGAAAAATAAATTCCCAATTCTTTTACCATTTCGGTTATTATATGAACAAGATCCTTTGGAACATTCTTGGGATGTCACTTCAGATTCGATTGCCGCATATATCGCCTCCTTGATAAAAGCTGAATCTTTAATTCTTCTTAAGGATGTAGAGGGAATCTTTAAACACGATCCAAAGCAAGAGCCAAGTGAATTGATTGCAAAACTTGATCGGCATGATTTTAGTGCGTTTGAAACTCAGAGATGCGTCGATAAATATTTTCCTAAGATATTGGCACAGAGTAACATCCGTTGCTGGATATTAAATGGAAGACATCCTTCTCGCATACCTGCAGTTTTAAAAGGTCAAAAGCCGATAGGAACTGAAATTCTTTAACTTGACGCTGTTGTAATGCAAATGCAATCAATAATTGTGTTTTTGACATATGTCATAATCTAGGAATTTACTATTAGATTTTTATATGATAAGTCGGCTTTGTTTTAAATCAACAGTATTCAATAGCTTCTTGAAAATAAATTGTAGGGGGAAAATGATGAGAAGAAACAGCAAGTTTCTTATTAGTATCATCAGTGCGGTTATAGTCTGTCTTTTACTTAGTACGGCGACAACAACAATTGCTGCGGGAGACTTCGGTAATTTAGAAACTGGAGACGAAATGTCATGGAAATTGGATTGGGATCCTACGGATCCTACCAGTCCGGTTACGTACATCGAGGTCAAGATACTTGATATTAGTGGAACCGTGCTCACATATAGTTATAAAACTACAGTAACTTATGACTCTACCAGTTCCACTGACGAAGGTACATATTCGGATTCGAGTGCCATAATCTTCATGCTATATCCTCAGAGTTACTTGCAGCAAATGAAAGCTGATGCTGAAGCAAATGCAGATAGCACTTATTCTGAAGCTAATTTCAATTGGAAAGGAGGACGGTATAAGACACACTACTTCAAATACGTCGATTCTAGTGGAGACATTCTGGAACTCTGGTTTGATAGAGATACTGGAATATTGTTCGAATGGCGATTCACTACAGGTGGAACAGCTCAAACATGGATTGAATTACAAAGTACAACTGCAAGTCTAACAAAAGCAGGTATATGCTTCGGTACAATCCTTATTAGTTTGGTTTCCGTCACAACACTAGTTGCCATTAGCTTGGTACGATACCAAAAGAAGAAAAAAATCTAAATCTTCACTTTTTTTTATTTTGCACAGCATTGTAAACTTTGGTACGTAGAGATATGCTTGTTTTAAGATAAGGTTGAAATCTTATTGCATTTTTTTAATTTTAGTTGACTACATAGATCGCTATTGGATGACTATTTTTCACAAAAAATGTATAAGAAAGTTTTACGATTTTCATTTTAATAAAGTAAATCACATGAGGGAAATTCATGGGGAGAACAAGAGAAAAATTTCTTTTAAGCATTCTCAGCGTTTTCATGGTCTGTCTTTTGGCAAGCACAGCAACGACAACGGTTGCTGCTGGAGAATGGGGAAATTTAGCAGTTGGCGATACAATGGAATGGGATACCGACGCAACAACCGTCATGGAAGATGAGAGCACGTGGTCCTTAGAATTCACCACTCAGATGGAAATCCTTGAGATTAATGATGGCACTGTCAGGGCCAAAACGGCAATGTCTTTATTCGGTAGCACGTTTACTAGTACAGAAACTGACGATGACTGGAGACCCTTTTTATATTCTCAGTCGCAATTGGAAGGTGCACCAACAGAGAATTATAATTTTGATGGAAACAACTATGAAGCTGCCAATATAAATTATGAAGAGACAGAAGATGGTACAACATGGACAATGGAAGTTTGGATTGATTCTGGTACTGGTATCCTTTTTGAAGCACAAGGTTCCAGTGACCGGGGAGATAGTTTAGAAGTTCAACTAGTTTCTACAACTGCAAATCTAACTACAGCTAGAGGATTATGTCTCGGTAAGCTCTTGATTGCCTTCGCTTCTGTTGAAACACTCGTTGTCTTTAGCGTGGTACGATATCACAA
>CAYZWV010000105.1:0-3352 GCA_964482255.1 uncultured Methanocellaceae archaeon | reverse complement strand
GTCATAGCGAATGTCTCGCACACTTTCACACAGGCCCCACAATCTTTGCACTTGCTCAGATCTACCTTTACCCGGAAGGGACTGAGACGGCCGACAATGGCATTGGCAGGCAAAAGCGGGCAGATCAGGCTGCAATGGAGCCTTTTCTTGGTAAGGAAGGGTCCGGCGACGAGGAAGGCCAAGCCCCCGCTGACAAAGATGACCGCAGACAGCCACTCCAACGTTGTGTTCACCGCTGGAGGGTCATACACAATGCGCAATGGACAAAGCCAGGCGCAATACAGAGGATACAAAGTACCCAAAGCCACCAGAATCAGAAAGAGCAAAAGAGCATAGGGAAAGAGCTTCCATGTTCGGCTCAACTGCTCCACTTTTATACGCGGCTTTTTGGCCGCTGAGGCACAGGCCTGGTCAATACCACCAAAGAAGCAGAGCCAGCCGCACCAGCCCCTACCAAAGATTAGAACCATGCCCAGCCAAAAAAGCCCTATCCAGAGCGCCATCCTCAAGCTTGCAGGGAATATTATCTCCCCTCTGAGCACCAGAGGTGGGATTACAAAAGGTATGGTGATGGGGCAGATGGGCACATCGGCACTCTCGATCTGCGTCTGGGTGAGCAGGATGCTCCCCCTGTGAACCTGATGGGTTATCAAGAAGGCGATTCCGAAGAACAGCCCCACGAACAGAAAGATGAGCAAACGCTGCCTGTTGACCTTGCCGCTGCGCAGAATATGGAAGGTGAGCACTCCGCCGAAGGCGGCGAAGAAGAGCCCTGCTACCAGGGCTTCTGCTGTAGCATTTCCTCCGCTTATGAGGAACATCAACAAAAGGGCGGTGGCAAAGGCAGCAATCAGGCTTGTGCGCAACGACTGGCGCACGAGAGCGCCCCCTCCAACAAAGTGTTGATCGCCTTTTGACGAGCCCATACTCATCCCTCCTGTGCTAATGGTCACCCACAAAATTGCGTATAGTATAACTACTTACATTCGAACTCAAGTTCACATATACATCCATATTGACATTACATTATACCTGAAATTAAGTTTACATATCCCTTTTCATTTGTCACATTTTTTATCATTTTTCCGCATCACCCCTAATTGACATTAAATCCAGTGGACTTTTAATCCTATTCAAATCTTTGTTGCTTACATGGGTATAAATATCTGTGGTTTTTCTGCTTTTATGTCCCAACAGTTCTTGGACGTATCTCAAATCCACGCCGCTTTTCAATAAATGAGTTGCAAAGCTCATCTTTCCGCGTTTCCATAACTTAGGGTCCTTCTAAGAGAAGTGCTTGATTAAATGGGGCATAAATATGGGTTATTTGTTCAAAAGAAGGGTTATAATGGGATATTGATATAGGGAGCTAAGGGATATTGCAAAAAAAAATAAAGTCTATCGGGAAAGATTTATAACGTTTAATAATTATGAAATAAGGATATGAAAATATGCATCAGTGGAAAAGGAGGCGTCGGAAAAACGACTTTTGCTGGAACCTTAGCCAGGATGCTTGCCAGAGATGGCTTTGATGTGATAGCCATAGATGCAGATCCAGCCCACAATCTCCATTCAACCCTAGGAATAAAGGAGGAGGAATTTGAGGGTTTGATACCCCTAGCAGAAATGGGGGATCTAATCGAGGAACGGACTGGTGCTTCTCCAGATGTTTATGGATCAGTATTCAAGTTAAACCCGAAAGTTTCTGACTTACTCCAGAAGTTATGGATAGATGCACCAGATGGTGTAAAGTTCATTTTAATGGGAACCGTCAAAAAAGGAGGTTCCGGATGTATATGTCCAGCCAACGTTATGTTAAAAACTTTTCTAAAACAAGTGCTCTCGGGAGAACATGACGTCATAGTGGACATGGAGGCCGGTATTGAGCATTTAGGGAGGGGCACTGCAAAATATACTGATGCGTTGATAGCCGTGACTGAAGCAACACCCAACTCAATAGAAACCGCCCATAAAATAATGAATCTGGCAAGAGATATCGGATTGGAAGAAACTTACGTGGTCGGGAATAAGGTTGCTGGTGATGATGAAGAAAGTCTTATAAACAAGAATTTTGATAACATTTTAGGCATCATACCCTTTGATTATAAAGTAAGGGAGGTCGAGATGAACGGGGAGGTTTTGATTAATTTCCCAAAATCGAAAGCCTTCGTGGCTATCTCAAAAATCAAAAATAGACTAATAAAGGAGAGATTGTGTGAAAAAAGCAAGATTCAAGGTCGATGAGCTGGAAAGTGATATCTTTAAGATAACGGGTCTCGAGGCCACCGTTGGAAATTTCTATGAAGAATGGGAAGAAGCCATGGGACCTACCCCCATGCCTGATATCTCAACTTTTAGAGATTGGGATCGTATACTTTTGAACAAGTATAAGCCATTCTACTTGCCGTTATGCGATCTCTGTTGCTTGTGTACCATGGGGAAGTGCGATCTGAGCAAGGGAAAAAGAGGAGCTTGCGGGCTAGACATGGCAGCGCAGCAATCGAGAATAGTCCTACTTTCATGTTCTATAGGGGCTGCAACCCATGCAGGCCATAGCAGGCACATGGTAGAGGAATTGGTAAGCAAATTCGGCAGAGATCATCCGCTCGACATTGGCGGTTCATCCGTACTTGTTGAGGCACCGCACACCCGCCTGGTCACGGGCATAAAACCCAGGACACTTGGCGACCTTGAGGATGTTCTCGATTACGTCGAAAAAGAGATAACCCACTTGCTTTCTTGTTGCCATACTGGGCAAGAGGGTGATAACCTAGATTTCGAGTCAAAGGCATTTCATGCGGGTATGATAGACCATCTCGGTATGGAAATAGGTGATCTGGCGCAGATATCTGCTTTAAATTTTCCAAAGGCAGACCCTGAGGCACCGCTAGTTGACGTAGGAATAGGAAGCATTGACACATCTAAGCCGGTCATTTTGGTAATAGGACACAATGTCCCTCCAGCGGCCGCGATATTTGACTACATGGAGGATAGTGGACAAGAGGACAAAATAGAGCTTACAGGCATATGCTGCACTGCGCTTGATTTAACCAGATATACGAAGAAGGCGAAGATAGCCGGACCCTTATCCCATCAACTGCGGTTCGTCAGATCCGGCATAGCAGACGTGATAGTGGTTGATGAGCAATGCATCCGCACAGACATACTTGACGAAGCCAAGAAGGTCAATGCACCTCTGATCTCAACGAATTACAAGAATTTCCAAGGGCTACCGAACCGTACAGATGATCCAACAGATGAAATAGTAAGAGATCTGGTGGAGGGTAGAAGTCCGGGTGCAGTCATCCTAGATTCGGATAAGGCTGGAGAGGTTGCTACAAGGGTTGCAATG
>CAYZWV010000104.1:0-3376 GCA_964482255.1 uncultured Methanocellaceae archaeon | reverse complement strand
GCATCTATCTCACAGCACCGCGGGACTCCCGCTTAATAGAGTGCGGGCATCTACACCTGTTTGCTCTTCAAATGTTCTTTTTCTCTCTTGATCTCATCAAAACGATGTATTTTAAGCGCTTTAAATTCTTCATTTTCGGCAATATCTTCAGCCATATCGTCGAGAAAATCTTCAACTTCTCCATTAAGATTTAACAAAACGTTGCATAGTACAATAATCTCAGGAGTAGTCACTTTGTTTTCGTAATCTGGGTCAAGCGAAAGAAAAAGCTTAACTGCAACTTGATACGCTAAAAAATACCTATAAGGAACACACTGATAGGCAAGGTAACGATCACCTATTATTGTTAAGTTTTCTTTTATGGACTCAAAGAGTATTCGAATCGAGTCTTCTTCGAAAGACATATTAGAAGCAAGAAGCATATCATAGTAGTCTTCCACTAGATCGCGTATGCTCGCTGCTCCATCTATTTCTTTTTGTATCTCTTGTCGTGATTTCTTCATAGCTTTACCTCCTACAACTGTTTCCTAACAGGAGAAGGATTGCTTCTCCTGTCGAACTTCTTCACCCCAGGTTTTCTCCCTGGCCATAATACTTCCAGCGCTCCGCGGTCTTAATCCCCCAGTATTTTCTGTATCTCTTCACAGATTCTAGTAGATAGACTTTTTGCTTTTCTAGTGCTTCTCTGGCTGGCGAATCCACTGCCGTTCTCATAAGATTTCTCCTTCCTAAAATTCCAGGCCTCGTCGTAACATAAAACGATGCACTCAATCGGCTTCTTATAGCCGTTTATGACATTTGTCACAAAAGATGATTTCATTATTTTCGCAATCGTCTTTCATGATTAACTGATCAGCGTCAAAATCGCCCGGAACACATGCAAGATGATAATGTTCATCATCAGCGAACTGAACGCCGATCACATCTTCAACAGCGATCCTCATATTCATCACCTCCTCTCTGTTAGTTTTTAATCTGGTTCTATGACCAAGCTTTTTACCGATTTGAAGTAACCACTTCCCAAGAATGCGATCCTCATATCACTTCCCTGGACCACTGACTTCATTTCTTAACTTCTTTCAATGGAACCAATAGCAACCTATTTTGCTCATCCATGAAAGTCATCACCTTATCACCTGATTCCAGACCGTTATTGAGTAGCCAGACTGGAGGAACACTAATTGAAAAGCCCCTAATCCCCCTTTTCTGAATTTTATAGCTCTTAATCTTTATCATAGAATCTCCTTTATCGGACATCTGGGCCTAAAATAAGCCTATTTATGACAATTGTCAAGTATTTTGTAAGATTATTTGTCGCATAAGTGGTTTTTTCAAAAGGATATTGAGTTTATGATAAATTTTTAGGATACTTCTAGAAAGTTGGCATGAAATGCAGTCAGTCCTAAAGAATATTGAATTACTTCTTACTAAAAAGGGAAAAAAACGCCCTTGGCTTTCCAAAGAGTCAGGTGTTCCCTTATCGACGATAAACAACTGGTATTCATATGATCGTGTGCCAAAGTTGAATGATACTATTGCGGTTGCCGAAGCTTTGGGAGTGGACATTAGCCTTCTACTACAGGAAGAAATAGATGCTTCTGTCGCCCGTGCGGAGTCAGAGATAGATGCTACCCTCCTACCGCCTGGTTTTAAACGGAAAAGAAATCAGCAGGAAGAATTACCCCCAGACCGGGAAGATTTTGACACCCTCGTTGAATACCTCTATGAAAACCGGGAAATACAGGAAATTCTGGAGCTTCTCAAAGATTGTGACTCATCAACGCTATCTGAGATAAGAGCATATATATTGGGATTTCTGCACGGGCGATTTCGCTAAAAAAGGAACGAGCGAATAGAGCTAAGCGCTCAGAGGATAAAGCATTATATAATTTCTTTTTCTATTTGAAATGATTTATTTCGCGGACAGAAAAATGGGATAATACCTGCACGCACATGGGTCAACATCTCTTGTACTCTTTTGTACCGAAATCTGATAGCTCTATCCGTCTGGTGGGGAGAGATGAAAATGGCTCAAGAAACGACAGAGTGGATTAAATGAGCTATGGGTTGTATGGTGTTGTCCGAAGAATAGTATCTTTCGCCTGAACTAACAGGGCTTAACTTGCCATGAACTTGAAATCTGTTGTAGATAGTTCCAACTTCTCTCGATTCTTCTCTATCTGGGATTCAATTATAAAAGACACGGTTGAATCTCTTGGAAAAGAAAAGGCGTATCACATTATGTCCTTTCATGCCAACACGTGGATAGATGTAAATTCATGGATAACCTCTTCATATTCGAATAGCAAGAAACTGAATATCCTCTATGCTGAATACCAACGCCTCTTGAAGGAGATTCACTGGCTACAATTCATATTCTTGGCCTCTAATTATCCAATGATATACCGTTGCCAGCGGTGGGCCTTACCACTACGTCCGCCATCCGGGCTACACTGGATACATTGTAAGCTTTTTCGGAACGTCGCTGGCACTCGGATCGCTATGGGCGATCATCCCTGTAATACTTATTGCGTGTTTTTTCATCGTGCGGACAGCCCTGGAGGACCGAACACTTAAGGAAGAACTCTCTGGCTATAGAGACTACGCTCAGCGAGTGCGCTATCGCCTATTGCCCGGCATCTGGTAACCTACATGTAGCTTCTGTTATTTGGAAAAACCTGGGACTAGTCCAAAGAAATTCCCTATTTGACCTTTACCTGCTTCAGTCTTGTAGATTTCCATCATAGGAACGAACTGACCGTGCTTTTATTTAGGAAGCCTCAGCAGCAATCCGATTTGTGCTTTTAGAGATAGAGGGCTAAGACCAGATCGCTACTCACTAAGTTTCCAGCTCATAATCTGAAACCGAGACACTTGTAGCCTGATTGCCAGCAGTGTCGACCAAGATTCTATGGGAATAGGTCTTGCCAGGTTCTACATTCGAACCGACATGCCGACCGCTGTGGACAGATAAATCGATGCACCTGATATCGAAGAAGACTTTATAATGATCGATGGTGACATCGCCGGTGTTTGCGATTTCATACTGGATATCAACCGGACCCCATTCCTGAAAGTAGATGTAGAACTCTTGCGTCCAATCTACTATTCTAAAGCGCGCTTCTACCTTTGAGCCGAGCAGTTCCTCGCAGCTGATCAGTAGAATTGGCAGTATCGATAACAGAAAAATCTTTTTCATTCATAAGTGATTTTGGCAGCTTATTCTATTGCAATCTTTCCATGAACAGGAATCATTTTGCTCTCACCAGCCTGATCTGATTCTCAATCCACAGAATCTAAGCCAGCTCCTTTCGCATTATCTCAGCTTACGGACACCGGTCCAAAGCATCAGGATTAGTGTAACGTAGCTAAATAC
>CAYZWV010000103.1:0-3419 GCA_964482255.1 uncultured Methanocellaceae archaeon | reverse complement strand
ATCTTAAGTCGCTCCTCATAGGTGGTTGTCCCAGTGAGTTCTAATAGGTTCTCTGCTGCTTTTTTCCGGCTCCATACTTCTCCAGTTTGACTTTCAACAACAAACCACACTGAGCCAAGTGCGAAAAAATCGATTCTCTCAAGATATTTATATACATCTTCTTGGATATTAGTAAGAACGACTTGATCCCTGGTTTTGTCTGCCATGACTCGGAGTAGAAGAGCAAGCGTCATGACCCCAAATGGCTTGACAAACGAAACCTCTGATAGGTCGAATATGCAAAATTTATTTTCAGGGATATACTGGATAAGCGCAAATAAATTATCGCTACTCCTTACATCGCCTCCGAGAATATTAGGGATTTTGATTATTGCCTTTTCCATTCATGCCCCCGACTGTACTCATAGCTTGGTACCAAAGATTTATTTGATCGACAAGATCTTTCCGTTGGAGGGGAGTTATATAAAGCAGTACTTCAACCAACCTAACGAGCTTCAATAACACTTTTCTTCTGTTCCGACCTTTGCAAAGCGCAGGTAAAACCTGATCCAAGATAAATAGCCTTTTCTCCTTGGTTATTGCTGATAACCATACCTTTTTTAACAATTTGGCTACTATTGGTATTACTATTTCTTCGATTGCCTCAGGTCCATACAAACCCTTTAGTATTGCTGTCAGGCGATGATCGGATGTGTAGTGGGACAATTCCAAAACATCCAGTATTAGGTTTTCATTGATAGAAGTGAAAAAGTAATCCGCTTCAAGCAACCTTACACATTCTTTGACATAAATGTCATGACCTATAACCCCTTTAATTTCCATATCCTGAAGCAAAGATTGAGTCCAGAATCCTGATACTTGATGATTCTGTTCTGCAAATGTTCGAAGCCTCGCATCATCAGCGAAAATTGCTGTGTCTGTATGGCGAGCGACGAGTATTGAGCTTATCGATTCGCGCCCGATATTCTGCATTGGGTCTTCTGGTAATTCCAAATAATGAACTGATTCTGGGGGTATCGGGATAACTTCGCAATGATTTCTACAATACTGGATTAAATTGTGCAAATACTGAATGTTATTTTCAACAACACTTGGTGCGAACTCTTCAAAGAATGGACGACCTTCATGAAATCCGATTGTTCTCCTCCCTTTCTTCAATTCGAAATACCGATCCGCCAACGCGATTTCCAATTCATCCAATAATCTTTGAGAAATGTAAATTCGTTGAAATCTTGTAGTAAAAGTTGGCAATAGCTCCAGATAGGATAGCGTGAATAACCCTGTCAAATCTAAGGTTACATCTATTGCTTTACCAATCGTTGATGTTTGTTTCTTTTGATCTTCTTCTGATCCAAAACTGGCATATACTCTTTGTTCCTTAAGACCTTGCAGTGATGTGTAAACATCGATCAAAGCCCTATTAACAAAATTTGCAAACTGTTCAACGCTTATCAAGCCTTCCTTATAAATTTTATATACGTTCTCAGCGTGAGCACTATGCTGATATATGAAAATGAAAAATTTTGTTAAATCCTGATCGATGACTTTCATTTTGTAGAGGCCAGGATGCTCTGGAAACCTTGTGCCGAACTCATCAAAGGTTTCTTGGAAAGCCCTTACATAAATACTCTGAACCTCCCGAATCCTATAATCTAAGTTCTCTAGAGGACCCGATTTTAACGTAACCAAATCACCAACATGTTTACCAATAAGCAGTTTCCCGAGAACTGAATCGGGTGCAAATTCCCAGTTTGCCTCATTAGCTGGGACAATTGATAGAATTTTGATCCACCTGGAGTTCTCACCTACCAGATATATGGCCGTATCGGATTCTATAGAATCAGGGTGTAGGATTTTCAAATCATCATCGAGGCGTAAGAAGAGAGATGTGTACGCCAAGTGTATTTCTGGAGAATCTTGTCCCAAATGCCTGGCTCGATAAGCAAGCTCTATCGCTGTTTTAGGTTCCCCAAAGAAAGTGTAAAGCTCGGCAACCTGAATAAGTTCAATCGGGTTTTTTAATTGATTTGCATCGATGGATGCTAAAAGTTCTTTTGCTTCTTGTTGGCGTCCACTACGAAATTCAATCCTGGCACGTTGCAATTGGTGGGAAAGCTTATAAGGTTCGAGCTCCGTCAGTAAGACCTCTAATTGTAAAGCTGTTTCAAGGTCTCCAAAGTATTCCGCTAGCCAGGATTCGATCTCTACTACAGTGGGATCAGTAACTCCGAGCTCTCTCACATTTCTAGAAATTCTATAAGTATCGGCATAGCGTTTCGTTGCATGAAGTGATTGGATGTATGCGCGAGCTAACGACCGGTCTTCTAAAAAAATCGGGCTCAATTTATCAAACCACTCTGCTGCATGTTGGAAATCCCTATGTGAGTAGTAGAGTGTTGCTAAACGAAGGCCAATTTCATCCAGTTGAATTTCATTTCCACTGGGTAGACTGTAAGCTTCCATCAAATATTGGATAGCCTCATCGAAATTGTTTTGGAGTTCCGAGATAAAAGATACTGCCTGTAAGGTATCTAATTCATGAGGTTTGGCTTGCAGTAGTTCTTGTTTTATCTTATTGGCTTCCTCCGGTTCTCCTTGCGCAATCCAGGCTTCAGCCTTGAATACCTTAACTCGTAAATCATCGATACTGCCTCCACCTTGAACATATTCGTCTAGTATTTCTACTACTTTGTCTGGTCTTCCTGTATCAGCATAAGCTCTTGCAATAGCAAATACTATGCTATCGTTCAAACGATAATCCAGAGGAAGTTTTTCAAATAAGGCTAAAGCTTGGTGGTGATCTTGTTCAAGGAGAGCAAAAACACCCCTGTTATGCAATGCGCCGATATAATTTGGTGATTGTTGTAATACTCTGTCACATTCTTGCTTTGCTTGGGGCAAATCACCCTTGATAAAAAATAAAACCGCTCTGGCTGTTAGGGCTTTCCAGAGTAAAGTTTCATTATCCCCAAGTTCAGCTGTTTCGACAGCTATGTCAACTAATCTCCTTGCCTCCAAAAATGTATTTTGCCATTCTTTATCCTTCCTAAAAGGGAATAACGGATACCGTCGATTGGGGGCTAAACGAGTGTCAACAATGACCTGAGCTAAATTTAGGTTACTCTGAAAATCATTTGGGGCTTTCGCCAAGCATAGCCGATAGTATTTCTCTGACTTTTGATAATCTTTAGATTGACTAAAAATGTTACCTAAAGTGCGGACGTAGTCGATGTTATCTAGATAATCGTCATTTACAAGATCCTCTATGTTTTTGAAATTGCGCTGTATAGCAATTGCGTTTACAAGGGTTGCTGGAGCTGCGGTGTTTTCTCCTCCTAATTGAATAGATTGTCGTGCTAATTTAATTCAGTAGGTGCATAATCAACATACAAGATGTATCGTGTCCAAATTGATCTATC
>CAYZWV010000102.1:0-3509 GCA_964482255.1 uncultured Methanocellaceae archaeon | reverse complement strand
ACCATATGGATTCGATGAAGATCCTGATAGATAGGTACGGTCTACAAGATCCTGTCCAGGAAGAGCGCGGATTGTTCACAAATCCGACTATCCAGGCACTTTATGAAGAACTGACTGAGACCGGAAAAAGATCTCTGGAAGACGCCCTAGGTGCCGGGGCCAATGTAGAGGAGATCAGTATCCTGCATCTGGAGGAACTGATAGGCAATACGGATAGGGAGGACATAATAGTAGCCTGTGGAGGATTGCTGACAGGCTCGAGAAAGCATCTGAGATCCTATATACGTTCTATGGGTACGCATGGTTACGGATACGCACCCCGTTTCCTGAGCCAGGAAGAATACGACCAGACAGTAAGTGGCTTCTTGATGTAGGCTTTTTATCCCCTATGGATATTGCAGCGCAGCAATTGAGATATACTCCAATTGGTCCGGGCGGCGCAAGAGTATATACATATGAAAAAATGCGAGGCTTAAAATAGCAGAATGGCTGGAAGGTCTTTGAACGAATCTAAAAAAAAGAAGTATATTCATCTGCGTCATATAATTACAATCATAACACTAACTCTTACGGTATTTTTCCTATTTTTATCAATTGCATCAGCTGCCGATTTAGTAGTCAATCCAGTTCATAGCCCAAATGGAGTCGTCCTGCTGATCGTCGATGGTATGGGGTCTTCCTACATCTATCCAGAGTTCATGCCCTACGATCTGAATGGAAATGAATTGGGTAAAGCGAACCTAAGTAATATCATGTTGATCGCAGAAAGCGGAACACGTGTTTTAGATGTTAGAGCATCATATCCTAGCACCACTCCGGGTCATTCTATCATTACAACGGGATATTCAAAAGCAAACAAGGATACCGTAGGAGAGATGATAACGATTTTCGATGTCGTTAGAAAACACGATTACATTTGCATTGCGGTGATGCAAAAAGGCGATTTTGAGGAGATGCGCGCTGAACAGGATGCGATACTTTTCGATGAATCTCAATCGATTAGAGAGCTTTCTATAACACTAGAGAATAGTATTTCCTGTCCAACTGACATGTTAGAGATTATGCGGGAATGCCAAGATAATTTGCTTCTTGAAGAGAAAGAAGGCGTTGACCGATATATCGCCTATAATGAATGGGCTGTAAGTGCATCAGATGCAATTGCAAGTTTCATGTGCGAAAATCATTCAGAACAGAAGTTCTTGCTTACTGTAAATGTTGGTGCGGTAGACTCTGCCGGCCATTATCTTGGGCCAGAACAGTATTTGTATGTGATTGAGAGGTTAGATAAAGATATTTATAGTCTTTATCAAACTTGCTTGGAAAACGATCTAATATTTATCATCACAGCCGACCATGGCATGGCTTTTGATCTCACAGAAGGGGGCAGAGAAGTTGGTGGACACGCTTCTGAGAAATATGCAAAAACTCTCGAAGCTCAGCGAGTTCCTCTGATCATAAATGGACCGAACATACGGAAAGAAGTGGTGAATGGAGCCTATGGACAGGAGGATATAGCTCCGACATTGCTCAGCGGGCTGGACATAATGGAAGTACTGCCATGCTCTGATGGAGGCATTATTCCTGTCAAGAAGTATGCGAATTTACGGGTCGTAACTGATCAGACAGCAGATGTTATTGTGAAAAAAGGTGATCTAACGGTAGCATTTGCCTCTGGAGATGATATCACTTTCTTTGGATTATTTCCTGACAATTACGCCATTAGGGTCTCATCCTACGAAGAAAATGTAAATCTGGACTCGGATAAAATTGTCGAAATCCAGAATTCTAGAACGGATCATAGAGTTATCATTGCAACTGCTATGATATCTGTTGTCATGGTTTGTGGTTTGTTTATCATAAGAAGAATCATAAGAGAATGAGATTTTATCTCTCTTGATGCTTTGGTTTTTTAAACATAAAATAGATAGTTATTTTCGATTCTTGTTGATACGTTATTTGTAGATATATCTGAAATCGAAGAGGGGTATCTAATCAGGGTTTTTCAATGATTACCGACCACGGGCCTTCTGCTTCTACATCTAGAATGTAATCCCCAGTATCCAATATCTCCACAATTTTCGCTCCATCAAAAGGGCCAGTTGTATCAATGGGAACAGCAGATACGTACTTATAGCAGCAGCCGCAGAACTCTATCGCCTCAGTATCTATGAGCAAAACTGTGAAATTATAGGGGGCCCCATTTTTCATCTTAAATAGAGATGTACCGCTTTCGAGTTGAAATATTGGTGTGATTCCAGACCCGGTTCCTGAGAATTTTATTTGCTCTGGCTGAGATACTTCTTGAGTTTCAATCAGAGTTGGTGTAGGGGTTGCATTTGATGTTGTTGTTGACTTTGGTATGGGGGCTGGTGTGGCGGTGGCAGCTTCAACTCTTGGTGCTATGGGCTGGGTGGGCGTGACTGCCTTCTCTTCTACACATCCTGAAAAATTTACGATTAGTAAGCTCAATACTAACATCAAAACCAAAACAATTTTCAATTTCATGGTTTTGACCTTTTTCTAATATTTATTATGATGTATACATATGTAATCTGATTGGTTAATGGTTTTTCGCTCAGATTAGTGATATTTAACGTAAATTTTGAGTAGTTTTTTGTGTTGCTTATGTTTATAATTCAATAAAAAAACTATACTTATTCTTGAACTACTTAATTTGTAATGGAGTTGTTTTAAGATTTTTCATGATATATTTAGGTATGTCAATTATCGCATCTACGGAGTCAATGATATCTCCGTCACTCGTAGCCACCACTACATTACAAGTCTTCAGCTTGTGGTCAACATTCCTTAGTGTTTCTGTGTTTCCCTCTAGGCCAAACTGAGTTAGCTTCTTTTTAACTTGTCTTGCCAGTTCTCCGCTCTTGCTGACCTGCGAATCAAAGAGAAATAGAACAATAGAAGGAGAGCTTTTAGATAGAAGGGTTAAGATCTCGGCGAGAGCGGCATCAGTAGCCTCAGTCTTTTTATATTTCCCAAAAACACCTTTTATATCTCTGATAAAACCATCATCGCATAAAACGATCTCTTGATCTAACACGCTTTCTGTCGTGATTAATACGTTGTATCCGTCGATCATTACTTCTAAGCCCTTAATTTCATCACATGCTATCATCTTATCTCTGCGTTTTTGTGCAATGCTTGAGGGGAGCAATGCCCTATTCATCAAACATCTCTCTGAGAGAGAAAGCTTATAGTGGTTACCTACAAATCGAATGGCGCTTGTTGAAGGATATCCCCGATCCAGTAGGAATCGTACATCTCTGGCAGGATTTTCAAGATTTTTGATCAAACTCATTGAATAACCATTTCTTCTTGTGAGATATAAAAAACTTCATCTATTGAGATGGAAAATATTTCATATCATATATACTAATATAACATATACTAAGTTACATGCAATTGATCGCTTTATGATAATTCAATCCTAGGGAATGTAATAAAATGGAAACATGTGAATATAAATTCCGCAATGGAGAGAAATGTAGAGA
>CAYZWV010000101.1:0-3625 GCA_964482255.1 uncultured Methanocellaceae archaeon | reverse complement strand
GTATAATCGCGCCAGCCCGCCTACCGCCTAAGCCGGTGGGTTGGGTTAGGGCCGTGCGAGTGTTGGCGCACTTTCACGGCCTGCCTTAAGGCCAATTATGTTGTGTCGATGCAACACAATTATACTATACTTCCTCTTTTGAGGAGGGTTTTGGACCAGGTTTCTTTTCTTTTTTTAGATACTCATGGAGGGATATCTTATCAACCATCCACTCTTTGCCCCACTTCCGGGCGAGAATATGGCCACCTCTAATAAGCCTACGGATGTGTTCAATATGATACCCACTTATGTGAGCCGCCTCCGTTGTGGTAACCCATTTCTCATTCATCACAAAGATCCAAAGAAAATTCGCTTATCAGGCTATCCGACACATATCCTCTATAAACTTAATCTTTTTCTCATAGGTTTGTTCTGCCATAAGTAATCATCCCCTCCATAAGCTCTCTATAACATTATTAATCACTTTCTTCCTTACAAACAGTTATATCGTGACTAGAGATTTTTGTAGCTAAGTTTTTTCAACGTTCTGAATGGCTCAATATCGCAAACGATTAGACCCGTCCTTCAGCAAGCAGTGCATCCAGCAGTACCCTTATACGACCTGACTGAATGCCGGCAAAGCACTTGTACCTGTGGCTTTAAAGCCGACATCAGCTTTTGTGCTTGTGTTGAATGTCTCCGAATACCTGAGATATTTTTTCTCGTATACTTCGCCAAATATAAAAGTGAGGAAGTTTCAAATATCCATGTTGAGAATTTAGTGTCCATAAATTATTTTTGTTGTCCCTTATATATATATCAAGAGGCAAATCGTAATCAACAACTTTCATTAAACTACAACCAAAATGTTCTATTAAGGCTCGTTTTTTATGAAACGGAATATTTTCCTCTTTCAGATTCTTTTCCTCAAGTAAAGCGATTAATTCTTTGCAAGCAAAAATGATAATACGATTGGCCGACTCGCCAAGAACATACTCAACGAAGTATGTATAGAGTTTATAGAATAAGTATCCGAAGATTACTAAACCAATTGAAAATATTCCCATGCAAACATATATATCCATACCTTCAACACTTTGAGCTAATATCTTGGCTAGAGTAGAGTTTCCTCTTACTTCATTTATTAATACTAAAATCCAACCTGCCGTGAGTGTAATTGTACCCACGACAACCAAGTTGATAGAAGTACCTCGCCAGTCAGCAGCACTTTGTTCTGTCTCAGCAATTCCTAGCAAATTTTTGACATCAACATAACTCAATCCTTTTACATTTGAGTTTGGTCTTGGAATAAAAACTAGCATTAACGCGGCTAGTTCAGGTATATTCCAGTACGGATTACGCATAGTTGTTACCACTCGAAACAAAAAGGGTATAAAAAAGAATGCAATTATTATCCCAGGAGTCAAGGCTATCGTACTAGGCATAAGATCAGGATAAAAAGCGTTTATCCATCGAACAAAATAAAAAACGGAAATACAAAGAACAAACGATACGAATATCAAGAACATTGCCCCAAAATAATTCCAAATATTGTCTTCACGAAAGTATTGCATCAACGCGTCGTAAATTTGATAATAACCATAAAACCGATAAATATAAAAAAAGTTGATTGCTTTCATAAGATTATCCTAGGATTAAAACTATTATGCTCGTAAACGATAGAAAATGATTTATCCATGTAGATGCAATGTGATTGATTCTCACGCTCAGATATGTTTATCGAATGAAAGCGCGGCACTGATATATGATAACTTTCATCATTACGCGGGTAATTCTTTTAACCTCCGTATTACATGATGACAACCTGGGCCGAATGGTATCGAGAACGCGTTTGGATCACCCGGTTCAGGCCAATATCTGACTCTGTGACCACGATAAATATCTAGCACTGCTACAACTAATCCTTCATGTATCGAACATTCGCCTGGCTCCCACTTTGGCATTTCACCACGGTAAATCTGACATTTTTCAACACCCTCATCAAGCAGGCGCTTAGCAAATCCTCGCACATACCAAGTGCTAAACTCTGTAAGTGCCAATCGCTGAGCGGTCTGAGATATATTGCGTTGTCTGGATCTAAGAATTCCATTACGTAAATATTGTTCAAGAGGCTCCCAATAATCTAAATTATTTAATGTTTGAAATAGGGATTCTTCATTCCCTAATTGAATAGCCTCCCGCATAAAGCTGGGAAAATACTCTAAACCCATAGGGGATAAGGCTTTACTTCTGTATGGAGTAGATGATCTCTCTTCTGCTTCGAACTCGGAAAGCATAAATGTCCGGGTTTTTCGATCAAGCTCCTCATAATTCATTGACATAGTCCAATGCTCCTTTAGGTATATGTGGATATGGGTTTGATAAAGAGCGATATAGAAGAAATGGAAATTAATTTGGCTTGGTAACTATACTCCAATTACTTTACGACAAATCATGTATCGATTCGGTAGAAAATAATAGGGAATCTCACTTGCCTTTTCGTTTGCCAATTTGGCTCATCGCTTTGTCCAATTTTGCAATAGCCTTAATGTTATCTAAAAAGGATTGTAAATAATCGGCATACTTCAAATATTCTCGTAATTTCTCGATAGGTTCATCATAGCTGGTTCTGTGGTGTGGGGCATTAACCGAAGTGTAAGCTGCATCGATCTGATCTACATTCTTGATCGGTACCCCGCTCTTAATTAATAGGTCCCGGATGGTTGCTCTATTGAATTTATCCGGATTTTTAGTCTCACCAGTTTTTGCTTGATATATTTCAGCCGTCAACTCATTATATAGAATACGAAATTCATCTGCGACCCTTTGCTTCTCCATAGCACTCATACCATCAGGTTTATTTAACCAAGTCCGGATTTCTTCAAACCTTTCACTAGTTGCAGCCCATGGTCTTCTAGAAATATTAGGACCCTTTTGCGTGTAAGAAATTATTTCATAAAAATAACCATTTAGAGTCCTACACTGCTTACGAACTAGATTTAGCCATTCACGGTCATGCGAAAGTAGAATTACCTGCTTTTGATGATCAACAACAAGTTTTCTGATCATGTCGGCAACCTGGCTTGAATGCCCTTTATCAAGAGATTGAACTGGATCATCGATCAAAATAAAACCAAAAGTACTTCCTCCCTTTACGCTATTAGCAACGCTGATCGCTAGTCCTAAAGCATTGAGTTTTGATTCACTCAATGATGATGCTGCGCTAGGCAAACGTTTATCGTAAGATTTGGCATTTACTTCGATTTGCCTTGACTTTACCGACCCGCCCTTAGTCTGAGGAAAATCAAAACCCTCGAAGTGAACATCAGGGTCTCCTTGGGTTTTAATCATGCTATACCACTCCATTACATCAGACGAAAGAGAAGATTTTACAGCGTTTTGTAGTTTTGTTGCTACATAACTATCTACTTGTTTTCTAAGGTTGCCCAAACTATCCAGTATTTTTTGGATGTTGACCTTCTTTTCCAAATCTTCACGCATTTCTAATAACTTAATAAGAACGGTCAATTCATTTGTGTCAGCTAATAATTCGAGTTTGGTTTGAAGTACTTTATCAACAGCTATTACCTGAGGTACTAGTACATCCCGGCTTAAAAAAGCCTGTAGTTATGCGGCAAGCGCTTTG
>CAYZWV010000100.1:0-3629 GCA_964482255.1 uncultured Methanocellaceae archaeon | reverse complement strand
ATACTTGGAAGATGTATCTCGCCTAGATGGAAGCGTATCCTTCAAAGGTGGAGTTATGCAAATTTTGTAGTATGGAGGCGAAACTATTGAATTATCTTGAAAAAATACTACATTGGAGATTAATTGTAACCTACCTAATAGTTGTCCTAGGATTGACCATTGTCATAACAGCAACCTTGGGTCCTGCACACATATCCCCACTGGTTGTTTTAAAGATGCTAGCCATTAGACTGCCTTTAGTAGAGGGCTTAGTTGCTACCTCATGGTCTGTTGCAGAGGAGACCATAATCTTCCAAATAAGATTACCACGAATCTTCTTGGGAGTTCTTGTGGGAGCAGCCCTAGGTGTCGCAGGGACAACGATGCAAGGGCTATGTAAAAATCCTATGGCAGACCCTTACATAATTGGAATATCGTCTGGAGCAGCCCTAGGTGCAACCGTTGCAATAGTCTTTGGGCTAGATAAGCTCGGCATTTACACTATACCCTTAGTAGCATTTATTTGTGCCACAGCAGCTATCTTTCTGGTTTATAACATTGCCAGTATTGGAGGGAAGCTACCCGTAGGAACCTTACTGCTTGCTGGGATAGCAGTATCCCTTTTCTTATCAGCAATTACATCATTTATGATGTATATCTCAGGCGAGAAATTACACGGAATCGTTTTTTGGTTAATGGGGGGTTTATGGGCTAGCTCATGGGATCGTGTATGGATATCATTTCCCTTGATCTTTGTTGGCACGACGATTATCTACATATTCGCCAGGGATTTGAATGTAATGCTTTTAGACGAGGAGCCTGCTCAGCATCTAGGCGTAGATGTAGAAGGATTAAAAAAGATTATGATGATTTCTACATCGTTGATAACTGCTTCTGCAGTTGCTGTTAGTGGAATAATTGGATTCGTTGGACTGATAATACCCCATACAATGAGAATTTTGGTGGGACCCGATCATCGAATTCTTCTTCCATGTTCGGCTCTTGTAGGAGGTATCTTCTTGGTTTGGGCTGATACCTTGGCAAGAACGATCATTGCTCCAACAGAGATACCAGTTGGCATCATTACAGCACTCTTTGGCGCCCCTTTCTTCATTTACCTTTTACGAAAGCGAAAGAGGTCTATATTCTAGGCTAGGAGTCCAATGTATGACATCAATCACTCTAAGAATCAATAACATTGCTTGTCGTTATGAAGGTACCCCAGTTCTAGAGGGTATCGAGCTATCTGCTAGCGGAGGTGACTTCATAGGAATAATTGGACCAAACGCATCAGGCAAATCAACTTTGATTAGAAGTATTAGCAGAACGCTAAGACCTTACATGGGAATCGTTCTTCTGGACGAAAAAGATATTTACACTACACCAAGCAAAGAGGTGGCAAAAAAATTAGCTGTGGTTCCCCAGGAATCAGTGATAACCTTTGCTTTTACTGCACTAGAAATCGTGCTTATGGGGCGAACCCCCCACCTAGGTAGATTTGATAGTGAGAGCGATAAGGATCTAACCGTGGCCAGAAAAGCCATGGAGCTGACAAACACATGGCACCTCTCAGAAAGATCGATCAATGAGTTGAGCGGAGGCGAAAAACAGCGAGTAATCATTGCCAGAGCTCTCGCCCAAGAGCCCAAAGTTCTTCTCCTGGATGAACCTACAGATCACCTTGACATTTGCCACCAAATAGAGATATTGGATTTGATAAAGAGATTGAGCAAAGAAAAGAATATAATTGTCATAGCTGTCTTCCACAATCTCAATCTGGCTGCAATCTATTGTGACTGCCTTATGTTAATACATCAAAGAAAGATATTTTCTTTTGGATCACCAGAAAAGGTTCTGACGGCTGAAAACATCAAAAGAGTATATGGTGCAAAGGTGTTGGTCAAGAGACAACCAATAACTAACTCGATATACGTTACTTTACTTCCAAGTAGAGACCGTATTCTCTCCTCTGACTCATTACTTGAAGGTATTTCAAAAAGAATGAAACCTTTTTTTGTTCACATAATATGTGGTGCTGGTACCGGCTCACAGTTGATGCATCTTCTTCTAGAGAAGGGATATAACGTAACTGCTGGTGTACTTAATGCAATAGACACCGATCACGAAATGAATTATCTTGGAATTCCAATAGTCAGCGAAGCTCCGTTCTCACCCATTTCTTGCGAGGCACACAAAGCCAATTTAGATCTAATTGAAAAAGCAGATGTTGTCGTGCTGACTAACATACCATTTGGTTATGGGAACCTAAAAAACCTAGAGGCAGCAGAACTCGCTTTGGAAAATAAGCCAGTGATTCTCATAGAAGGGATGCCCATTGAAAAAAGAGACTTTACACACGGTGAGGCGAAGAAGACATATAATAGACTAAAAAATAATGGTGCAGTTGTTCTAAATGATACAGAAGAGGTTTTAAAGATTATTGAAGAAATAGCGAGGTGATTATATAAATACGATCTTGAAGATAACAAGGGAGATAAGCACAACGAAGAGGGGTCCATCGCCCAATTATTCAGATTTCCATGTTATCATGGCATTCTTCAACATTGGAAAAAATAATTTAGGTAGAAAGACATTGGCAGAACTTCTTGAAGTTGGGGAGGGGACTGCACGCACCCTGATAGAGAAGTTGCAAGACATAGGGCTGATTAAGGCTTCTCCAACCGGATGTTATCTAACAAATAAAGGAAATAAGATGTTTGAAGAACTCAAAAAGAGAGTTTCACATCACCCAAATATAGATGTCGGATACATAACGCTGGGAATAGAGAATAGCGCAGTTCTCGTCCGAGATGCTGCACACAGAATAAAATCTGGAATGGAACAGAGGGATGCTGCAATATCAGCGGGAGCCGTTGGTGCATCCACGCTCATACTTGATGAAACTGGTCCGAGAATTCCAATGATAAACATCGATGAGAACATGCAAACAAGAATGAGAATACTATGTGAAGACGTAAAAATGAAAAAGGGCGATGTTTTGATAATAGGCACAGGTGAGACTAAAAGAGAGGCGGAAAGAGCTGCATGGGCTGCCGCATGTACCATATTGGAGTAATGTCAATGATCAAAGAAACCATCGATCGAATTAAACCACTGGATGAAGCAGCGATAAAACTCGCCAAAGAACGGCAAGATTTTTTGACAAAACCCAAAGAGAGTTTGGGAATTTTAGAGAAAATATCGATTCAAGTGGCAGGTATCACAGGAAATTCTCTGCCAAAAATACGTGATAAAGTGATCATAACGATGGCTGGTGACCACGGGGTAGTTGAGGAGGGAGTTAGCGTTTTTCCCAAGGAAGTAACTTTACAGATGGTTGACAATTTTATCCGTGGGGGGGCAGCGATAAACGTCCTAGCTCGAGACATAGGTGCCCGAGTGATAATAGTCGATATGGGAATTGCTATGGACATGGAGCCTCATCAAAATTTGATCAATAAAAAAATAGGTCATGGCACAAAAAACATTGCCAGAGAAGCAGCGATGAGCTATGATGAAGCCATAAGGTCGGTTGAGACGGGAATAGAGATATTGGAAAGAGAACTTAAGAAAGGAGTAGATATCGTAGGAACAGGAGACATGGGCATTGGCAATACAACGGCAAGCTCCGCGATAGCCGCTGCATTAAC
>CAYZWV010000099.1:0-3722 GCA_964482255.1 uncultured Methanocellaceae archaeon | reverse complement strand
ATTGTATATTGTCCAACATATCATATAAAGTTTTCACGCCTCTCCTCCATCCAGCGTCTTTCTTTCTGTTATCTTTACCTTTATCTCGGTGTTCTCGTCCCTGAGCTTTATGTATACCATACATTTCTCGCCAAGGGGGAATTCGATGATACGTTATTATCAATGCAATGCCACCAATGAAATTGCAAGGCTTTGAACTTCCTGAGCACACTCTGTACGTTCTTACGATCAAAACCCTCTAGAACTCTCTTTAATTGCTCATATATTTTCAAGGCAATCCATTAATACCTCCGCAATAAGTGCCGTTGAATTTTCATCTATCACTCCCACCCAAAATGATTTATGGGACTCTTACACTAAAAGTATGGTGATTATTTTTGAAGATCTATCCCAGATGCATACCTTGCTTGTTCGCTAGGGTCCAATACGAGGCTGAACTATCCACAGATAATGTGGAGCTTCAACACAAAGCCATCAAGGCAGGAGTTCAATGGCTAGGTAGGGAATATAGCAATAATGCCCCACTAACTTATATCTCAACTGCAGTTCATCGGAGAGCATATGAGATTTTGGGGGGGGATCCCTATATTGAAAAAAAGAAAATGAGCAATGAGATTGCGCTAAAATTGCTTCCAAAAGTCAAGAAAATCGTAGAGTCAGATTCTGAGGAGTCATTCAGAAGAAGCGTCATCGCATCTATTATCGGTAATTCATTTGATTTTGGTGTGCTCGGATTTGAGCCCGAAGATAGATTTGAGGACTATTTTATGGAAGTCTTTGAAAAAGGGCTTGAAATAGATGATATTGATGACATGGTCTGCCTACTAGATGAAGTCCTTTACCTTACGGATAATTGTGGTGAGATACTCTTTGATGGATTAGTGTTGGAACAGATCAAGAGGTTGGGCGGTCATACAACATTAGTGGTCAAAGGTGCACCCATACTTACAGATGCTACGCTGGAAGATGCAAATGAGACTGGTGTTAACGGGAAAGCAGATAGAGTGTTGACGACTGGCTCAAACGCTGTTGGAGTAAACCTGGATGAAGCCCCGTATGATTTGGTTGAAGCTTTAAACTCTTCTTCGTTGATAATCAGCAAAGGCATGGCAAACTACGAATCTCTGTCGGAATATGACTTCAAGCCGATAGCATATCTTCTTAGAGCTAAATGCGAGCCTATAGCAAATTCTTTGAGTGTGAAGAAGGGATGGAATGTAGCTAAGCTCTATTTATGATAGAATCCTATAGCGATATTTATTAACAGCCATAATCTGAAGTTTATGGCTATTAGATATGGAGCAATGCTCATGATATATTTCTATCCGACTTCATGGGTTAGTGGTTAGCCATAATCTCTCTTCAGCTCTCTTAGTTGCTTTTTTTCTGCGTCTCATGTAGGCGTCTAATATTTTTATACTACTTCTTCATATCAACTGTTGACTTTCACGGCCAGATATTTACTCCTAAGGAAAGATGAAATGTTTTGTTATGGTGGCTAAAGACCGAATACAAGTCAATTCCATTTATCTTTAATATAGTAGGTATATATTGCCTAGAATATTGTTTAGATATAATTAAGAGTTAAACATCCAATAAAATTGAAAAGAGAGGAAATACAATGTCAAGTACTATTACTTTCGAAGAATTTCAAAAGCTCGATATAAGGATAGGTAAAATAGTGTTAGCAGATCGCATAGAAGGCTCGGATAAATTGCTTCGATTGAGAATAGAAATTGGCGAGTTAAAGCCAAGACAAATCGTTGCAGGAATTGCGAAAACACATAATCCAGAGAAGCTAGTTGGTACGCAAGTGGTCATCTTAGCAAACCTGAGGCCGATTAAACTATTTGGCGTCGAGTCAAATGGAATGCTTTTAGCTGCAGACCAAGATGGTGCAGTGCTATTAAAACCCGAGAGAGAACTTAAGGCGGGTACAAAAGTGAGATAGAATAAAATTGATATGTTAATATGACAACTAGAAGATTGTGACCCTAATGTGTGAATCCAGTGTAGTGCTTGATGTCAAAGGCAAGAGGGAGACGTTGATGAAGGACGTTATCCGTATCTTAGTCAAGGGAGATATCATCGAGCTTATTGGACTGTTTGGTGAGAGAGAAAGTATAAGGGGTCGCATCTCTGATATCGACATGAACAAACACGAAATCGTGATAAAAGGTGAGTAAGATGGTTAAAGTGGCAATAAATGGTTATGGAACCATCGGTAAGAGGATAGCAGATGCGGTAAAAGCTCAAGACGATATGGAGATCATAGGCGTTGCAAAGACACGACCCAATTTTGAAGCCAAGATAGCTATCAAAAGGGGGTATGAGATGTATACGGCAATTCCAGAGAAGCTTGATGATTTTGAAAGGGCAGGAATCAATATCTCTGGAACTATTCAAGATCTGCTGGGCAAAGCAGATATAGTCGTCGACTGCACACCTGGGGGAATAGGGGCTCAAAATAAGTCAATGTATGAGGATGCAGGAATCAAAGCTATTTTCCAAGGCGGTGAGAAGCATGGAGTAGCAGACTTCTCATTTAATGCATCCTGTAATTATGAGGGAGCGTTAGGACGCGACTTTCTTCGAGTCGTCTCTTGCAACACCACTGGGCTTTGTAGGGCCTTGAACCCATTGAAAAAAGCATTTGACGTGAAAAAAGTAAGGGCTTTGCTGATACGTCGAGCTGCCGACCCTAACGATGCCAAGAGGGGACCGATCAACTCAATAGTTCCAGATCCAGTTACGCTGCCATCGCATCATGGACCAGATGTTCAAACCGTGCTCCCCCATATAAATATCACAACTCTTGCCCTCAAGATTCCCACTACCCTGATGCATCTGCACGTGTTGAATGTCGTATTTGACAAAAACCCAGAGATCGATAATGTAAAAGCAGTCTTGGAAGAAGCCTCCCGCATACGATTCGTGAGTGCGGCAGATGGCATAACGTCAACCGCATCCATCGTCGAATTAGGAAGAGATCTACTTAGGCCAAGATATGATATGTGGGAAAATTACATATGGGATGAATCGATCAGCGTCAAGGATGAACTATACTTCTTCCAAGCGATTCACCAGGAGTCAATCGTTATTCCAGAGAATATCGATGCTATTAGGGCGATGACCGAACTGGAAGAAAATAGACAGAAATCGATAATCAAGACGAATAAATCAATGGGTATTGTATGAATGCTGAGCAAAGAATACAAGTGGTTGCACATTGTTATCTTAACCCTACGACGCGAATAGGAAAAGGATTAGAATTTGTAGCAGATACGCCAGTAATACAACTTCCATGTCCTGAGACGATATACTTTGGCCTACGCCGATGGGAGTTGACGAAAAATCAACTAGATTTTCCAAAATATAGAAGATTTTGCCGCCGACTATTCAGGCCATACGCAGATTTAATCCAGCAGTTGATTGAAAAAGGAGTACACATCGAAATAATCGGAGTGGAAAAAAGCCCATCCTGTGCAGCAGAGATTACTACCATGGGGTATAAGGGTGGAAAAATCAAAAAATGTGAACATAAACATTTTAGAGGTAAAGGAGTATTCTTTGAGGAGATTGAGTCTGAGTTGAGCCAGCGAGGAATTCAACTGAAGATGTCAGACCATAAAGTTTAGATTTACAAGGCAATCTGAAGTTTTTAGCGAATCTATAAATATCATGAATGAATGAACAAGGCAAAAAGGAGACCTGATATATAT
>CAYZWV010000098.1:0-3731 GCA_964482255.1 uncultured Methanocellaceae archaeon | reverse complement strand
CAAGTATGTTTGCGACAGAATCTCCCCTAATCGGCGTAGGAGCAAGAGATAAATCGATGATTCCAAATTTCACCCCAAGTCGAGATGCTATTTCCCTCCCCACTAACTCGCCGACGCGTGCGATCTTAAATGCGGTTCGCTTGATATTCTCTGAAAGAGTGCCCAGATCCGCATTCTCTGCCTGCTCAACGACTGCGCTTATTACGCCGGGACCAGATATGCCAACATTTATTACCGCCTCGGGCTCACCAGAGCCGTGAAAAGCCCCTGCCATAAATGGATTGTCTGGTGGCGCATTCGCAAAGATCACCAGCTTGGCACAGTTGATCGGTTTCTTAGAGGCGCTTTTGATGATATTGCCCATTTTGATAACCGCATCCATGTTGATGCCGCTTTTGGTTGAAGCCACATTTACTGACGAGCAAACGGTCTCCGTTTCAGTCAAAGCCTTGGGAATAGAGTTGATTAAAGCCGTAGAACCTCTAGTAAAGCCCTTGTGAACCAAAGCAGAATAACCTCCTATGAAGTCAATGTCAACGAATTTAGCTGCCGAATCCATGGATTTGGCAATTTGAACTCCTGCGAGGATGGCATCGTCTTCAGACATACCTGCTACAAGTGCATCAAGCAACGTTGCTATCGGAGTGACTGCAACCCTCTTATTAACTATGGGAATGCCATACTTAGATTCTATTGAATCTGCCTCCGGAACCAGTCGCTTTGCTGTAGTTACAATTTTATCATGTATGCGTTGGCTGACGACCTTAACGTCATCGCTTGCGCATCCTTGGAGATTGATTCCGAGGGTGACCGTACGTATATCTAGATGTTCGACCGCGATCATTCTGATCGTTTCAAGAATTTCTTCTGTGCTGAATAACATGACATGCTCACACCCTATGCATGTATTTGAATATGTTCTCGTGCTGTACCGTAATTCGAACACCTTGCTTGGTTCCGGCTTTGTCTAGCTTATCTTGCAACTCTATAATATCTGCCCCCCTGAGATCTATGAGCATGATCATGGTGAATAGATCCTGCAAGACCGTCTGGCTCAGGTCCTCGATGTTTATATTCATATCTGCAAGGACGTTGGTGATCGTTGCGATGATACCAGGGTGATCAGCACCATTTACCGTGATTACAGCCCTTTCTTTTTCCATCCTCATACCTCACTTTTCTTGTGTAATACGATGATCTGACGAGTTAAACTCCTGTGGACGCGCTGCTGGTGTCTCTCTCTAATGATGAAGCCGACTTCATCAGCAAGTTTGTCCAAGGGTATTTGTGATACTATGACCGCCTTTTTATTCTTTTTTAACACCCTATATATTTCCCTCAACGAATCATTATACAGGTGCTCCAATGATCTGGCTTGAATCAAAGCAGATTTACCATAGGGAAGATCTGTGACGACCGCATCGACTTTTTCGCTCTTTAAGGGGATTTCACATGCATCTCCAACCATTAGCATACCATCTATACCATAATACTTTAGGTTGTGGCTCGTACCTGTCACCATTTTTTGCTGGACATCCATGCCAAAACATTGGGCGCCAATCAATGCAGCCTCTATGAGTATTCCGCCAGTTCCACAGAACGGATCTAGCAATATCCCATCGCTCAAGGAGGAGATGTTAACCAAAGCACGTGCGAATCTTGGCAGCAAAACCCCGGGATGGAAAAATGGCCTCTGATAAGGTCGTCTAAATTCATATTGACCCCTATCTACTGAGTCTATCAGTCGCCCAAACACACATTTGTTCTCAGTAAGCACTAGACGAAAAATGACATCTGGGTTATCCAGATCCACACGGTATCCTCTTGTGTGGATTATAGCACCCACCTCTCTCTCCAGTGCTGTAGAGCTTAGACCTACACTTTTAATGTTTTTGACTCTGATGCAGAACGTTCGGCCCTTCATACCAAGGTCAGCAGTGCTGACTAATCGCAGGATGGATTTGATGTTTGCCGGACAAACGAAAAGCACATCCAGGATATGATGGGTCAGAGCAAGACGATTCGCAATTTGGGGAACTTCTGGTACGTCGACTAAGAGCAACTGGTCCATGAATGCGACTTCTCTAAAATTGATATGCAAGGATTCCAGACAGGCAATAACCTCCGCTCTTGGCAGCGTGGCATGTTCCCCTGAGAGTTCGAATGCGATCTTCATAAGCGCATATCATATAAGCAAGCATCTCTAATAATATGTTACTAACTGTGAATATGTCTAAAAAGTATGTCTAAAAAGCAAACTGGCATTATATTTTCAAAACTCCTAGAATGTTATGTATACGTAGAGGTTTCAGGAGATGGGGTCAAATCGGTCGATTTCAGGCGTTCAGGAGAGCTAAAAAAGCTGCCTATCACGGATGATCTGACACTATATTTCAGCGGTAAGCCAGTGGATTTTCTGAAATACGACGTATGCCTTGAAGGATTTACACCATTTGAACAAGCGGTGCTAAATGAGGTCAGAAAAATTCCCTATGGCAATAGGACTACCTATGCCGAGCTAGCCGAGCGTGTTGGAAATCCAAGAGCTGCAAGAGCAGTTGGAAACGCGTTGAGCAAGAATCCTGTGCCCATAGTAATACCATGCCACAGAGTTGTTAGTAAGGATAACATAGGTGGCTATTCACAAGACATTGAGATTAAAAAACGGTTGCTTAAAATAGAGTGTCGTTAGTTGAGAGATTCTTAATTCTATTCACACCGTCAATCTCATTGGTGACCTCAGCTACGGCTTTTGGAACCAAATCCTCCCATTTCTCATCATTGAGCATACGACGACGTATCTCGGTACCAGAATATATGCTTCTTTTGAACAAGGGAGATCGTTTGGTTTCGATTTTGGTTTCGCTAAATAAGCCGATTACAAGTGGGTTATTAGAGTATACGATGTTAAATGGAGGTGTTAAAGATCGGATATGTGATACCCAAATTGCATGTCTATCCACATCTGCTATTGGAATAACATAATAGATGATATCAAGTTCTGCAAGCGAGCGTGAAATCATCATTACCCTTTCACCACCTGTAAAAGGGTCTGAAATGGTGTGGCTTTTTTGGGCACTTCCAATGCCAACTATGATTTCATCTACTTCTTTTGAGATCTTTTTAATGACCTCGTGATGTCCCAGATGGTAGGGCTGGAAACGACCCACATAGAGCGCTCTGTTCATTTTGTCACCTGTTTTTTTGTTTGATTTATATTTCAATCCTTCCTTATTTTACCCATGGCCAAATAAGATTTGCTGTATATCTCTCATGAAATTATCAAAAGCGAATATTATGATCGTTAATAAATACTAGGCTAGGTAGGAATTGGAGAAGGCGTAGGAATTGGAGAGTAACTCCAAGTACCGCTAGTAGCCAAAATCTCACCTTTAGGAGGAATTCGTTGCATCTCTTCCAGAAGACAGGTATTATCTGAATACAAACTAAGCTGCACAATAATTGCGTCGTTTTCCAATATGTTGTATACATTTTTCATAGACAATTTCCAACTGTATATGTATGGTTCGTCGGGATTCTCACCTTCAACAATGATTGCCTCTCCATTAGGATAAAGCGTTAGTGTGAACCAGTCGTCATGATGAGCATGAGCGAATAATGTATAGATTGGGGTTGTTAGCACTGTTGTTGACGTGGGAGTTGGTGTTGACGTGGGCGTTGACGTGGGAGTTGGTGTCGGAGTAGCTGTACTTTTGGATACAGGTATATTG
>CAYZWV010000097.1:0-3780 GCA_964482255.1 uncultured Methanocellaceae archaeon | reverse complement strand
GCTCGATCGACCGCTGTCTCAGCACCTACGATGATTTGTGGCAACTTCACGTCTGGCTGTTGAATAGCCTCGATTGAGGCATCCAGTTCTTCCTGTACCAATCGTGCTGCACCACATGTCGTTAACACCTTCAACGCATCTGAGTTGAAGAGTGCCATCTCAGTCGGGTCGAGGAACTCTCGCCTTGCACCAATGAGGGGGTCACCTTTCAGAATGATATATCCGAAGCATTTTTCTTTTAGCTCGTCCACAGCCTTCTTTGCAGGTGCATCAGAGATGACGATGCAAGGTTTATCACCAACCAATTCTCTCGCCTTCTTCGGTCCAGGAAGTGAGGCGTTTGGGCTGACCACAACCACCAGATCAGGATTCCATTCCATTAATTTTGCCGTGTCAGCGGCTTCATCTGTTCCCATTTTTGCTCCTGAGCCAGATGTACGAACATCTATGTCCCTTTCTGCCCTCTCGTCAAGTAATAGGTCAACCACCTGAGATATCCCCAAATTCCCAAGTTTTATAACTCCTATTTTTGCCATGATAATTCATTATACAGAACGCAATATAAGTTTAAGCGTGGCGGAATCGCACATTAATTTAGATTTTTTTATCTTCAATCGGCGCACAACCGAGGAGTATTACTTGATATGGAAGTTCAATGAGAGGATTGGTAAGTGGACTGTGAGTTTTGAGGAAATAATGTAAAAAAAAAGAGAATTGTACCGTAGAATTTTTTTCGGTTGGAAGTTTCAACAAGACTGGCAAACTAATGTCTTCCACACATAGCATCTTCAACAACTAACATTCTTCAACAACTAACATACAACACCAAGTATTTTGAGCGTCAATCGTGAAACTCAACGGTACCTAAAAACGAGGTTATAATGGAGTTTGTAATTTTATCAAGAGATTCACACTATCAGTTGGTTAATATATCGTGTGCCTATAAAACAGGTAAGATACGGTGAATCAAATATCCAATGATCAATAGTAAACCTGTGATTGCATGTATTTTGATAGTATTTGCATTTGCCGGAATCAACTTGGGTGGCTTCTCATAATATTTTCTTGCGATAATTATCGATTTCAGGGTCATTGGTGCCGAGGCAAGCGCTATCAGTGAGAGAATTGGCATTAGTTTTAGCGCAACTCCTAGGGCTATAGAGGCGTATGTTGCCATCATGATCAAGGCATACATGTTAGCAGACCTTTTTCTTCCAAGCCTAACTACACAGGTACTTTTTCCAACAGCCTTATCTGCGGTGTAATCCGGAATCTCGTTAATCCATAAAACGCTAGCAATGAGAAGACCCATAGGCAGTGAAGCCGCCAAAGGCTCAATTGAAAGCTTTTGAGCCTGAACATAGTAGCTTCCTAGCACCATGAGCGGGCCGAAATTGAGGCCAACGAAGAACTCCCCTACAACGCGAGTTGCCAGTTGGGTTGTGTAAAAGTAGCCTGAAAGAATTCCGATAACACCAAGTAAAAGGATGATCCAGCCTCTTTCAAAGGCTAGGTAAACGCCGATAATGCTTGCGAGACCAAAGGAAAGAAGCGATACAATGTGGACGTCACGTGGCTTAAGCACACCTTCAGGCAGTAGCCTGCTCCCTCCAGTGAAGGGCGACACAAATTCTTTATTTACAATATCACATGCGCTTTTGAAGTCAAAATAGTCGTTCGCCATGTTTGTTCCTGCGTGAAGACATAATGCGGCTATCAAGCTCAGCACAAAACATGAAGCATTAAATATACCTAATAAACTCCATGCTATTGTAGCTCCAAGCGTCACTGGAACTATCGTTGCCGTAAAAAAAGGGGCCCTTAACTCTTTGACCCAGATTAAAAGCTTAAACATGAAACTTCTCTTCTCCCTGAGGTTTTCAACCGTCATTTTTGATCCGCCAATTTATCGATCTTCATGGATACAAGACTTCACGGAGGGCGCTAGCAATTTTGTCATTTGAGTAAGAAATGTTTTAAATTCGGTGTCATCAAGAGGTGAGATGCTAGTAAGTCCTTGCTGTATGTATTCTGTTATCTTCCTTTTGCAATATGTAAAAGAACCCGCCTTCTCAAGGCTATTTAAAATTCTTTTAACGGCATTGACAGCATTCTTATTGCCAGCAGGATTTCTATCTGCTAATATTCGGATGTCTTTTTCTAAAATCTCCCTTTCACCGAAGTTGCTTACCCTGTACAAGTGAATAAGGGGCAGGGTAATTCGCCCTGTTCTGAGGTCCTTTGGGAAGAAACTTCCCTGAGCAGTGAGGTCCAGAAGATCATCTTGGATTTGATATGCCATTCCAAAACATTCACCAAACCCGGCTAAACACATTGCCCCAAGGCGTGATCCGCCACCAGCTAAAGCTCCACATTGAGCAGCAGCCTTAAATAAAGAGGCTGATTTCTTTCTTGTTTTCAGAAAATAATTCTTTTCAGTGATTTCATTCAATAATAGAGAAGTGTCCATATACTCACCGTCGCAAAGTTCCAGACTGTATTCAGAAACGATTTTCATGATTTCGGCCCCGAAATCTGCAGCTAAGTTGACCCCCAACGAAATCATAGCGTCTCCGACCAAAATTGCGGTGTTAACACCGCTTTTTCTATGAAGCGTGGGAATTCCCCTGCGTAACTTGTCTTCATCTAGGATGTCGTCGTGAACCAAGGTTGCACTGTGTAGCAACTCAAAAGCTAGGGCAAGCGGTATTACTCGATCTCTGTCTCCTCCAACGCTTTGGGCGCTTAAGATGACCAAGATCGGCCGAAGCCTTTTTCCTTGAGCCAATAAGGCATATTCTATGTAAGGATGAAGTCTAAGTTCAGAGATTTTCGAGACAAGATTTGACAATTCAGAGTTAATGAATTGTTTCGTTTCAGTTAGGTACAATTGAAAATTCTTTGTTGAAACTTTCAGGTCGATTGCACACATGTCGATGCATTCCTAGGAGCTTTAGGATATCCTATCCTCTTTGTAGAGAGCCTTGATAAAATTATAAGCCCCCTTCTAACTTCTTCCGTCTTGATCAACATTTTCCTTAAGGATAAAGGTATGTTAAATTCTTTATCCTAAGAAAATCTTCATCCACGGATTCTTTTTCGCAAACTCGGTTTCTTGAATGTAAGAGTCTAAGCCGTAAACGAGACCTGCTCCGATCAGAATGAATACAATGTACATGGCTATGAGTGCCGCGTTCAATTCAAGTGGCCCGTTTGTCCATCCGACTCCAAAGGGACCAATACCCCCTTTGTAGGATGCAAGCCAGAAAAGCCCATTCTCAAGTATTCCGAAGTAGGAAGCCAAGCGAACGCAGATCCCGAGGATTAGCGCCAACCCTATTAATATCTCGCCCCATATTACAAGTCCATCGACTGCGGTACTGCCAGCCATGCTGTTGAACCACCCCTGAAGTGGATTAGCTGAAACGCCTCTAAGAAAACCTGTGGCAGTCCATGCTCCCTCAGCCCAGACCGGATGTAAGAGTTTTTCTATCCCTGCAAAGAACATTAAAACTCCTGCGAATAATCGGAGGAGAATCACGGGATAGGGCTTGTAAGAGACTTTTCCTCTATCAGGTACCCACTCATCAAATATACTGGACATTTTCTTTTACCTCCTAAAGTCTTTTTTACCTCTTAAAGAAGAGATAAATTTGGCGTATTTTAATTCATCTCCCATTATTTTCACCCTTTCATTTTGATTAGATTTTACAGATTCATCCAATTCTTACTTAACAATCGTTAAGTATTTAACAATCGTTAAGCATAAATGATATATTA
>CAYZWV010000096.1:0-3859 GCA_964482255.1 uncultured Methanocellaceae archaeon | reverse complement strand
GTGCAGGGGGACCACATTAAGAGTATAGACCTCGATGAATTTAATGGAACTGTTGAAGATATTGCTGATAACATTCGTAACAATTGGGGGATTCATACCGGATACGTCCCTAATGTGGTAGAACTAATAGAGAGTGCAAATGGCATAATTGTCCCGTTTGATTTTGGGACACGCCGTATTGATGCTGTTAGCTTCTGCATTGTCAAATCAAGACCATTGTTTTTTATTAATGTCTTTGCGCCTGGGGATCGTCTACGTTTCACGCTATGCCATGAATTAGGGCACATTGTAATGCACCAAGGTATATTGAGAGACAATAGGGAAGAAGAAGCTGACAGATTTGCAGCAGAATTTTTAATGCCAGCTCGCCATATTTTACCCTACTTAGATAATTTAACCCTGTCTAAACTAGCTACCCTAAAATTACAGTGGAAAGTATCAATGGCTGCATTGTTGAAACGGGCTCAAACCTTAAGGGCTATAACACCAGCCGAAGCTAGAAAGCTTTGGATACAATTGAGCCATTATAAGCAAAGGGAACCAGAGGAATTAGATATACCGATAGAGAACCCACATTTATTCAAGGAGATTGTTAAGGTCTATCAAGACGAACTCGGCTATGACCTGGCCGAATTGTCCAAAATACTTCATCTAAATGAAAGGGATACTTATCGATTTTTCTTAGAACCTTCCAAAGAGGAGATTGCTAAAGCTGCTATTGAAGAAGCAGAGCGCCTCATAAAGGGTGAGCAATAATCTCTAACAATCCAAATATCTACTAAAATAACCCATTTACCTATTGATAATGCTCAAGCGGTATGGTATAATGATACCATACTGAATGAGGTTAGAGTCATGAATAGGTTAGGTTCAGACAAAAGAGTGCAAGTAATCTCAGCTTTAGTTGAGGGTAATTCCATTCGTTCTACTTGCCGAATGACAGGGACAGCTAAGGGAACCGTTAGTAGGCTTCTTAGAGATGTCGGCAAAGCCTGTATGCAATATCAGGATATGCATGTCAAAAATTTGACCTGCAAGAAAATTCAGTGTGATGAGATATGGGGCTTTGTCTATGCCAAAGAAAAGAACGTACCCGAACAAAAGCAGGGGCAATTCGGCTATGGCGATGTCTGGACTTTCACGGCTATAGATGCTGAGACGAAACTGATACCCTCATGGCTAGTTGGATTGAGAAATCTAGAGTGTGCTATCGCCTTCACAAACGACCTAAAGGCTAGACTGACTAACCGAGTCCAGATTACTACTGATGGTCACAAGATGTATCTGGAAGCGGTTGAAAATGCCTTTGGCACTGAGGTTGATTACGCTCAATTAGTAAAATTATATGGAGAAGCCCCCGAGAGTGAGAGGCATTACAGTCCGGCTGAATGCATAGCTACCCAAAAGCATATTATTCAAGGGAATCCCGATAATAAGGCTATTTCGACAAGTTATGTAGAACGCCAGAACCTTACCATGAGAATGAGTATGAGGAGATTTACCAGGCTGACCAATGGCTTTTCCAAGAAAGTGGAGTATTTGGAGTACCAATTAGCACTCCATTTTATGTACTACAATTTCGCTAGACCACACAAAACCCTTGCTAATGCTTATCCGAGGACACCTGCGATGGCCGCTGGACTAAACAATCATATCTGGACTTTGGAAGAAATCGTAGGTCTGGTCTAGCTGAGAACCAGTACCCTCCCCCCTTTATCTGGCGGTTTATCCAATCTCTTTGATTTTATTTCAATGCGTTGCCTTTTTCCTCTGTGTAACTCTAGCTTCTTTTTTCGTAATTGCAGCTTGTTTTGGCGGATACATAAGTCTTCTTGTTTTAATCTCAAGACCTGGCCAGAGCTGGGAAACGCCCTCCTTCTTTTGATAAAAGTCTTCAAGTTTGTCAATGGTTTCTCTTGTAATTTCATAGCTACCCTCCTCAGTAACAATCCAGGCATCCGTCTCTTTACCCACACCGCCAGCCATCTCCGCTCTTTTCTTTGCAGCATAAGCTATTTGTAATGTTTCTGAAACTTTAAGCGATGGTTTAAATTGAAAGAACGCAAAAACTGGCTCAGCATGTCTTGAACCAATTCCCAAGCAGCAATATCCCAGAGAATCATAACTCCGATAAGTCCCTGGGTCTCCTATAGCATAGACGTGTGCCTTTTTGTGATCCACACCACCAACAATGAATTGCGCACCCAAGCCCCCATTTTCAGGACTGCCATAATTCTCAATGTCATTCAATATTCGCATATTTGTATCTTCATGCAATAAACGTTGCTTTTGGTAGAAATCGTCAAACGAAGAAAGCCCATAACATGATAGTATTTCATCTTCTACACGTTTTTTCCTTATTTTCCGATAACTTTCTGATATACTTTCTGCTGTTTGCCTCATAGAAGCTATACCTACTCCTGTAATGTTCGCACTTGCATCTTCTAAAAGCTCTGGTTCATGAATTGTTCCAGCTGAAAGAACTAACGCAAAGGGAGACATCATGGTAAATTTTGGCTCGTGCTCGAATCCTAGAGTAAAATCAGCGGCAGTAACCATTCTATCCGATATTAGAACCACTTTAGTTCTACCTTCGCATAAAGCACCAATGAGTTGCGTCACCTTTACGCTCCTTTCCCATTTTTTTATAGGATTATGCTTTATCCTATTATAGCGTCTAGCCGGTCTTCCATCAACAAGTTTATTGATGAGCCGCATTTAAGAACCACCTTTCTATTTTGTGTATTACTTTCAAATTGACCCACTACCAGATTTTCATATGGCTTGCAGATGAAGATCGCACCGCATATTGGGTAGCCAATAGATTGAATGAACTCGGGATTCGACCACCCTGCCGCACTACCTGGTCTCCTAAAACGGTAATCAAGATTGCCAGTCACAGATGCTACACAGGAAAGGCAGCATATAATGCTAATGGCCGTGTACCGAACCCGGAGAGGCCTCTGGGTGACCTTACTCTAGGCATCAAGCGAACTCTGATTAGACCAAAACCTGAGAACGAGAAAGTACCCTTTGAAGTACCGCCTTTGATCACCGAGGAAATGTGGGCGAAGGCCGACCGTAATCTCCGAGAGAGAGGCCGTGGCAGAGGTAAGCAGGGTAAAAGAATACAGGCGTTGTTTCGGAACCGGATGCTTTGCCCGAAATGCGGGAAACCGATGTCGGTTCTGCGCAAGGACGGAGGTGACGAAGTTTATTATTATTGTCGAGCCCACTACTGTCCTTGGATTACCAATCCCTGCAACTATAATCGGTTTGTCTCTGGAACCTGGGACGAAGAGATTTGGGAAGAAATCTCTGTGATGCTCCGCAATGAGACGTGGCTGGACCAGCAATTAGCTGCCATTTCTTCCGAGAGTACAGACCTGGAAAAGCTGGTTAGATTGGAGCAATTTAAGATCAGCCAGGCCAAACTTCGAATCAGTAAGGTACAAGATGGCTGGGAGAAAGGTTTCTATACACCGGAAGAAAGCCAAACCAAACTTGCTGAACATCGAGATGCCATCGCCAGGGCAGAATCGGAAATTGGAAGACTCCTGGATCAGATGGCGAACAGAGGTATTAGTGCTCTTGAAGCTGACTTGTTGCGGCAGGAGTTGAACGCGCTTCGCAACCGAAATCTGCAAGAGGCATCTTTCACCGAGAAAGCCGACTTAGTTGCCAAGCTCGGAATCAAGATAATACCGTCAGAGGACTTGAAGTCGCGAAAGATTCTTTGCCGGATAAATCTTACCAAAATCAATAATCCAGAGAGGCAGCAGGTTAGTTTTGCAAAAGTCACCTTTGGTGGAGCTGAGGGGACTCGAACCCCTGACTTCCTCCTTGCAAAGGAGGCGCT
>CAYZWV010000095.1:0-3925 GCA_964482255.1 uncultured Methanocellaceae archaeon | reverse complement strand
AGAAGCGCTTTGCTACTGGCTTATTAGGACCCCTACTCTCCTTCAAGGAAATCCGTCTCTCCAAGGCTTATTATCATCGCCCTAGATTCCAGATGAGGGGCAAGATAATCTTCGGTGGAAGATCGACAAGACTCTTCATGCTACCTATCCTGAAAATTCTGTGTCGAATGTACAATGTCTTTGATGGACTGGAGGATTTCAAGTATCCGCTTAGCGGCGAAATTGCGATGACAAGAAATGCTTTTGAATCCCTATCGATTCCGTATCATTATGGCGTGGATATAGCGATTTTGATAGAGATATATAAAAAATTTGGTTACGGAACTCTATCTCAGGTTGACCTTAGAGAGCACATCCACATTCATCGATCAGATAAAGCCCTTACAGAAATGGTGGAGCAAGTTACTAAGGAGTTGTTCTGGATCGTGCGCGAGAACACCAATATTGATTTTGGGGAGGAAATGAGGAGAAAAAGCATCATCGATCTGTATAGATATCGCGCCTTTGAGGGGGTGAAGACCATGGACGACTTCGAAAGGATCGGAGCCTATAGGAGAAGCCTTTCTAGAGGTCTAAAAGCACTGCACAAGTTTGAAATGAGACTTCATGCTCCACTTCGAGAAACGCCAAACTATGAAAAAAGCAAGTCCCTCCTTAATAAATGTGCATCCGATTTCACTCACGATATTGCGAGTAAGCTCTAGCAGTATAGGATTGCGCGCAGGTCGTTGAGGTTCGTTCCAGTTTTTCCCGTTATTATAAGGTTACCCATTTTATTGAAGAAGTTATATGAATCATTGTTTTCTAGGAACGCTTTTGGGTCCAAATCTAATTTTCCAGCTTGCTTTAGAGAGTTACCATCAGCTACTGCTCCTGCCGCATTGGTGAATCCGTCGATTCCATCAGAATCCATAGCAACAATTACTATTCTTTCATCTGCAATCTCACTCACACAGGCTAGAACGAACTCTTGGTTAGGACCTCCCTTTCCTGCGCCTTTGACCTTAACAATCAACTCGCCACCGCTGATCAGACAAGAAGGACGCTTCAACTTTTTGATAACTCTTATCTGTCTCAGGGCTTCTGTTTTACTCTCTCCTGTAATAGCATCCATGATCACGGTGGAGTAGCCTAACTTTTGAGCTTTTTCTTTTGCGGCAGATAACATGGTCTTGCTAGTTAGGATTATCTCGTTATGGACTCTCTCAAAGATCGAATCCTTTGACTTCGGCGTCTCAGCCAGATTGCCTGCACAGCCACCTTCTAACACATTCCTGATGTCTGTTGGGACCCTTGCCCAGAGGTCATATTTTCGCAGCGTTTCAACCGCATCTACGTAAGTTGACTCATCCGGCACGGTGGGACCTGAAGCAATGACATCTAATCTATCCCCCACAACATCGGATACGATCAAACTTGTCAATCTTGCTGGATGGATTCTGGTTGCTAACTGACCGCCTTTGATCTGGGATAAATGCTTTCTCACCGCATTAATCTCATCGATCTCCGCTCCTGACTTGATAAGAAGCTCGTTCATCTTTGCCAATGATTTGATGGAAACTCCTTTTTTAGGTAGTGTTAACAGTGCAGAACCTCCACCCGATATCAGGCATATGACGAGATCGTCGGACTTTGCCATGTCAACCACTTCTAACAAACTTTTCGTCGCAAAGACGCTCTTTTTGGATGGAATGGGATGATCCCCGATCAGAATCTTGATCCTTTTCGTTTCTTGAGGAGACGTGGTGATGACAACTCCCCCCCATATAATATCGCCTAGGATATTCTCCAGCTCAAAGGCCAACTGTCCAGATGCCTTTCCGAATCCCACTACAAAAATTCGATCCGCACTTAGATCAAGACGTTCCACGACCTTTTGAAGAACCAGCCTGGGATGCGCTGCCCCTAAGCCACACTCTAAAATTTCAAGTAAGTCTGATCTCGCTTTTTTGAATTCGGTGGTAGCGTTTGAGATTAGCTCCATCTTGTTCTGTATCATATCAATAGATTTCTTTTAGATATGGCATCAGCTTTTTGAACGTCTCTGCCTGTTTCTTGATGAGAACCTCAACCTGTCTTGTGCTCATTTCCTGTGTTTCTAGAACGAAATGTGCATATCTGCACAGCCATAGATCATGTAGGGCGTCGAGAATTAGAACCTTCCTTTTTTCAGTTTCCGATCGCTTGTATTCGGCTGCCATGTGGTATACAATTTTAGCCCACGTCTCTGGATCGAACCTATTCTGCTGCTTGCATGCACACACTTTTTTGAAAACATCCTTGGGCAATATCTGCTCTAATAAGTCACTATGGGTTTTAAATCCCTCTTTGAAATGTAAAATCAGCTTCATCGGATCTACTTGCACTGGAACTGGTTTCTGTCCATATTGATGGGTGTTCTCCCTCTTCTGGATTTTCACCTTCTGCGAAACATTCTTCCATTTCTCCTCATAGTATTCCATCAGTTCAAATTGGGTGCCGACCACCTGTTTAAACATTGCACCCAGATGATTTCGCGTGTCGATGTATCCCATAACTGAAGAATGTATCTTAAGTCCCAACAGCGACTCTCGGATATTCATTCGCTCTGCTGCGGCTACAGTAGTTATGCATATATCAACGCCAAAATGGTTTGGGAATATCGGATGTTTAAGTAGGGTCTCAGCTAACCTGCGAGAAAGAGCGAAATCGCCGCCAATGGGTTGTCTTATATTCGCCCTGAATACGGACTGAATAAGAGGATAAGTGATATTGTTCGTTATCACGCCATCATACTTATCTCTGATGTAAAATGGAACGACGAGGTCAGCCCCAAACAATATGGGTTCAGCCAAGTGACCCACCCAGGAAGGTGAAATGCTTAACAAGTCACCATCCACCAATAGGATACATTGAGCATCGGTTGCCATGGCGATCTCAAGTGTTGTGCGAACCGCACTACCTTTTCCAGCTCCGCCTACATCATCTGTTACGATCTTTTCGATCGATGGCGGTAGCGAGAACATCTCTGCCAACTCTTTGGTTTTATCACTCGAAAATCCATTGGAAATTACTACTAAGCTATTGACCCCTTCAAAACATTTTTGGAGTCCCATGCCGACTACGTTCAATGTATGGACGACTGTCGCTTCAACGTCCTTCGTAGGAATGCCGACAACGACATCCACTTGTCCTATATTATCAACTTTCTCTTGTAAAACGGTTGTTAGAGGCATTACCATCCCCTTTTATAAACAAATTTAGTAAAAAAAGCAAGTAGTACATAACCTTTGCGGTTTAGTGATAAGTGTAATCATCTTATATCTTAACTTTATTCAATTATTGATAATCTGATTAAAATCAATCTTGATCTTGCCAACGAGTTTATCTATCATGCGAAAAACATCCTTTTTTAAATTTTATTTTAACCTATATTATATTTAAATTATCTTATATTCGAGTAATGAATGTTTACTTTTTTTATAAGATTTATCACTCTCACTCTCTTTTTAAATGTACAATATCGAAATATGGTCGGTCACAAAAGTAGAAACCTATAAATTGAAACAATCCTCTTATTCTTGGGGAATAGAAATGGGTGAACTCTCTAACACAAGGGTATTGATGAATGGCAGATTCGTTGATTGGGACGATGCCAATGTTCATGTAACCACTCATGCATTGCTATATGGTACTGGCGTTTTTGAGGGTATACGTGGCTATTACAATGAGGAACGTAAGCAAATGTTCATTGTGAAACTGGACGATCATGTGAAACGCTTGCTTAAGAACATGCGATTACTTCGCCTAAGTCTCAGCCTTACTGCTGATGAACTGGGGGAAAAGATAATAGAACTTATTCGTCTGAATGACTTCAGAGAAGATGTGTACTTTCGTCCAGCCATCTATTTTGGTCCAGGATCAGTCGGATTGGACCCCTCTGGAC
>CAYZWV010000094.1:0-3997 GCA_964482255.1 uncultured Methanocellaceae archaeon | reverse complement strand
GAAATAAAATTGGACTCGACTTGTCCTGTATGTTGTTTATGCACCTACTGTTTATAATTCTAGCGTCATTTTTATAGGCTGTTTTTTTTTATTTCCTCGAAAAGTTCACTCTATTTACTTGTGCTAGTGAGACATTATGTCGAATGGCGTTTATACTACTACTTTCTGTCGAATTGTTATCTTATTTGTCTTCGGGTGGTCCTTTTTAGGGAAAGTTCGTGACATTTCATCTTTTATTAACACTATTAGGAATTTCAGTCTCCTTCCGAAATGGTTTCATCCAGTTGCTGCAATCATATTTATGTTGTGTGAGCTCGCAGTCGTAGTCATTATGGTGCTTGGCAGACGAATGTTAGTATTTGGGTTTCTGTTGGCACTGTTAATGCTGATGATATTCTGTGTGGCCATATTGTCGGTTCTGATTCGAAGAATTAAGACTCCCTGTAATTGCTTTGGCCCTTCGAAAAAGATCGTTGATTTGACTGATATCGTTAGAAACCTAGGCTTCGGTTTATGCGCATTCGGTGGATATTGGCTGCTATCAACAAGCAAAGGTGAATTTGGATCACTAAGTTTTCTTGGATGGGGGGTAATCGGGATCGTTGCAATGATCTACATATCGATTTTGATAAATCTTAACGAGATTGCTCTATTTCTCAAATGAAATGAATAGGAAGACCGATGGAAATTAATAATGAACTAGAGGTAATCTGATGCAACAACTTTTCACTGTAAGCTTAATTTTATTGTGGATGCTAGTTTTGTTAAATTTACTCTTAACACTAGCGATTATTCGGAAAATAAATACTCCTCTACATTCGGTCGGTGGCTTAAAGAATGGAACCAAAGCACCCGATTTCTTTGCCAATACAATCAAAGGAGAAGCTTATACCTTAAATTCATTTAGAGGACGAAGTGCAGTACTCGTGTTTATTAGTTCACATTGCCAACCATGCCGAGATTTGTTGTCAATAATTGAAGATATAAATCTAAAAGCAAAACATGCCAACGTAGAAATTGTTCTGGTCATGATGATCGGATCGGTTACAGATGCACAAAATATAATCGATGAATATAAATTAACATTGCCATTATTAATTGCTCCCCAAGAAAGCAATTCTTTTACACAGAACTACAATATATTCTCAACTCCTTCATATTGCTTTTTGAATCAGGAGCATATTGTGGTTTCTTCTGGGATTCCGAGTATGGAGGCGAGAGATTGGAGCAAACTAGTTAAATCTTGGGAGATGGATGCTAAAGGAGAAACCGAGCCAATTCCCGTAGCATAGTCCTGTTCTTTACAGAAAGGAGGTGTGAAGAATAGATATACCTACAAAGCCTCTCAATAATAACGAGAAAGCAGCATGCGTTAATTAGAAACCATTTGCACTTACTCTTGAAGAAAAGGAGATTAATATGGGAAACCTTTTATCTGTCATCGATTCACTATCGAGGCGGCCTTCCATTCTGAATTCAGTTTTATCCAAAGTTATGAGCAAAGTTTTGCCTATGGAGAATGGGTACGCATACTGTAATTCGCTTCAATGTTTCTATTACAAGTACCAGGTGCAACCTGGTTTTTGCGAATCCTATTATATGTGCGTTTATTGTAGTGTAACTAAGGCAGGATGTGACTGCAGCAGCACCTGCCAATCTTGCTGCCCTTTAGGAGCAGGGCCAGAAAAGTAATTAGTTATAAATGGTCGGCTTGCTCTAGAATTTCAATAACGCCGTTAATAGAAATGAGGTCATGGCATTAGTAATCTAAAGCGAAATAGATTGGTGCTATGACCTCATAAACATTTGGGTTCTTTCCATTAAGAATCGAACCTTTCCATCAACTTCTGCCCTTTGAAAAATTATTTCAAATTATAGTTTTACTTATACAAGGGTGTGTATTATGCCATCTACAGTGATTGTAGGATTACAATGGGGTGATGAGGGAAAAGGAAAAATCGTTGATGTAATTTCTGAAAAGGCTGATATTGTAGCTCGATTTTCCGGTGGTATGAACGCCTCTCATACCGTAACCGTAGATGGGAAGTCTTTCCATTTTTCTTTGATACCCTCCGCAGTCCTTAGAGAAAGTGTAAACCTTGTGATTGCTGATGGAGTAGTCATATGCCCAGAATATCTATGTGAGGAAATTGAAAAGTTGGAAGAGAATTTCGACTTTAAACCGAGCCGTTTACACATCGGTCAAAATGCAATGGTTACTTTTCCATATCATGTTTATCTTGATCGACAGAATGGAATAACAAACGATATTCATAACTTTGAAACAACGGGTATGGGGCATGGCCCGACCAGGATAGATCAAGCAGCCCGGCAGGGAGTCCGTATTTCGGAATACCTGAATGAAAGTTTTATGAAAGAAGATGTCTTCATCCGCATAAAAAATTTATTGAATGATCGAAGGTTGAGTTCAATAAAAGAGCATCTTTTATATTTCGAAAAGGAAATATATACAAAGACATGTAAAATGCTGAAACAATATATATGTGATACTAGTTTGTTACTGAATAATGCAATCGATCAAGGATCGAATGTAATTTTTGAAGGGTCTCAAGGCACTCTCTTAGATATATTGTTCGGCTTTTACCCTCATGTTACATCATCCAGTACGCTTGCTGGGGGGGTCTGCACAGGTGCTGGTGTTGGACCCACAAAAATTAATAAGATAATAGGCGTTGTTAAGGCTTATTCAACAAGGGTTAGCAAAGGGCCGATGATAACAGAAATAAGGGATGATTTTGAGGAAAAACTGAGAAGAATTGGGAATGAATATGTCCATGGTTCGAAGGTGCCGATGAGGGTTGGCTGGTTAGATTTGGTAGCTCTTCGCTATGCGGCTAGATTGAACTCAGCAGATTCCTTAGCATTGACCAAAATCGATGCCCTTGGTTATTTTCATGATATCCAAGTATGTATAGCTTACTATAAGAACGGATCCAAATTCGTAGAAATGCCGGAAGATATTTTATCTGGAGGATATCAACCAATCTACAAATCGATGAGGGGTTGGACTCCCTTTAATAATTGTAAAACCCTCGATGAAATCCCTCAAAATGCGAGGGATTATATTGAATTAATCGAGGATTTCACAGAAAAACCGGTAGAACTTATATCCATAGGACCAGAGCGGAGTGAAACGATAGAAGTTTCATAAAATTATGAATAAAAGTTACAAGTTAAAAGAGCGAATGGTATTTCGGCTTGTTAAGAATCAACTACTTGTAAGGATCCTGTTATCCTCACTTATTGCTTTATTGGCATCGTGCTCTACTATTAGCACCCTAGCTCCACCTTCTAAACCTTTTCCAAATACTCCTATGGCTAATGAAGCTACTCCTACTGCTATGTTGCTACCCACCGAGGTTTTTCAATTGCCGGCTGATTTCACTCCAGACTCTACAGAAAGTGGAGCCCAGGTAGTCTCAAATTCTAAAGTGATAGGAGAAAGCACCCATTTCATATATTTAGAGGATGATAATTCTTTTCCAATGGAAATTAATATAATCATGCCTCAGGCGGAGGAAATTTATACATATGTAAGTTCACGATTGGATATCAGCGTAAAAACGAAAATTAAGTTGGTTTTAGAGAAACCAGATCAAATCCCTTGTCCAGCAAGAGGTGGTGCCGAAGGGAATAAAGTTACAATCTATATTGATGAGAATACCTCTCAGAAACAATATATGGCTATATTGGCCCATGAAATAGGGCATGCAGTAAGATCTTCCAAGAATGACGCTTCTCTTGTTTCGAATAGTTTAGCATTAGAAGAGGGCTTCGCTACTTGGGCTGCGGGTAAATTCTGGATCGAATGGCAAGGGTTTTCATCGTATGATGAGTTGGTTCGTTCTTACCTTCAAAAATCCATGTATCTACCTATTCATGAATATCTTAATCTAGAAGGGACACAGCCCGGGTCCATGGGATTTAGTGGTGATTGTATCACCTCTCTATTATACACATCTCCGAGCCCACGCGA
>CAYZWV010000093.1:0-4021 GCA_964482255.1 uncultured Methanocellaceae archaeon | reverse complement strand
ATAGGAGAGAGATATTAGGATGAAAAAAGAGAATGGTTTTAAAGAGTGGAAAAGTAACGACGTTCTGCCGGAAGCATTTGTCAACTGGTTGAACGAGACGATAACCGAGAAAGCATTGCAGGAGAAAATAGGGTTTATGCAGATTGCCGGCGAACTTAATGTTGATGCAGCCCTTTTGAGCCGTTGGCTGGCTGGCATGGGACCGTTAACACGAGAGCATGTTCATACCCTTGCCACTACTCTTGGCCATGGAGTTTACACAGTCCTGGGTCTTAAACGGCCTAACAATCCGCGCCAAAAGGTATACCAGAACCGATCTTATCCTCGAAGCTAAAATATAAATGCTCACGCAATGATCCACGGTAAAAAGACGAGCGCAATGAGGAATGCGCCAACCATAAATATTCTCGCCTTAGCCTCTGAGTGAGATTGCAACCGACTATGTTAGCAAAGCCACAGCGAAAATCTGTTCTTTAAAGGGATTGCTCTTTGTAATAGAGGAGTGAGCGGATCTCAAGAGTGGATCGTTACAAATGAACTATAAGTTTTTGGGATAAAAGAGTTCTCGATAATTAGTTTGACGATAGCACATTAAAGGCTCTACCCGCGAAGGTTTTTGCAACATGTTAGCATATAGTAACCAGCCAGCACACAACCAAAGGAGGCTGGATATATGCCGCAAACCTATTCCACTCCCTTCGCTTTGTTGGATTGGACGTCCACAAGCACTACTTGATGGCTCTAGGTATCGATCACCAGGGAGACCTGGTATTTGGACCCCGCCATGTGCCCATTCCCAAGTAATCCGTCTAGCGGTTGCCACAAGCTTATAGACTATAAAGCATTTTCTTGTAGCTCTCTACCCGCCATCTTTTTTGCCAACTCAATGTAAATTAGAGTGGAGCGCGAATCCTTGTGCCCCATCACTTTTTGCATCGTCTCGGTGGTAGTGCCTTTCAATGCATGATGGACTCCAAAGGTATGTCTCAAAGTGCGAACGCTAGCTTTCCCAATACCAACCATTTTAAAATATTTTCTGAGCATTTTCTCTATTCCCCTAGCACCCAATGGCTGGCTAAACTTATTTAGAAAAAGGTTTGGAACGGCTGAGGTTGGTCTTTCTGCCTTATAGGCTTTGAGAGCATTGCAGGCTTTACTGTTTAAGGGAAGTATCCTCTCTTCCTTTCCCCTGCCACCTCCTATCCGGATTATTCCGTTATCTTGAGTGAGTTCTATGTCATTGATGGTCAGGCGGGTCAATTCGGAGAGCCGTATTCCTGTTTGGAGCAGTAGCTCAATAATGGCCGCGTCTCTGGCATTGCCGGCGCATGCATCCTTTAAGCGGTTGTATTCTGCTTCGGTCAAAAATGACGGTGTTTTGTTATCTACAAAGGGAGGAATTACATGCTTTGCCAAATTGCTAGATATGTATTGGTCTTGATAGAGAAACTTTAAAAAGGATCGGATGGCCACGGTTTTGCGTTTTCTGGTTGCGTCTGCAAATCCGCGCCGTTCGAGGAACGCAAGGTACCTCTCGACCTGTGCCAACCCCAACTTTTCCACAATGCTTGTCCCTGATTCCTCTAAAAACTCTACCAAGTCTTCTAGATCGTTTAAGTACTCCACCCGGCTTCGATCTGCAAAATTCCGGTAGGCCATGTAAACAGTCTTGTAATCTTCAAGAGCTTTTCTAACTGTTATCTCAACCATCGTTCTTTAACCTTACCATTGCAAAGATATGTTCGTCAAACCGTACGCCTCGACAAATAAACTCTAATTTGATATCATTGTGAGCACATCTGGGTATAAGGTTCAAACTCTACAACTGTTTAAAGATGCTGATGGAACTGAAACCCAGAACAAATAATCAATGAATCTGATCATCATTTTTGGCGCTAAATATCTCTTCTTAATAAGTTTTTTAATCGCTATTCTCTATTTCTTAACCTTGCCAAAGGGCAAGCGACTAGGTTTTATCATCCACTCCCTCATCTATACAGGATTTGCGTTGATTTTAATCAAGCTAACCAGCATCTTTTTTTATGACCCAAGGCCCTTTGTTAGCACTCATATACAACCGCTCATCAAGCATATAGCAGATAATGGTTTTCCTTCCGATCATACGGTTTTAACAATGGCTATTGCTTTGGTTATTTTTCGCTACAATTGGAAGTTAAGCATATTTTTGGGCATTCTTTCCGTGTGTGTTGGTATTGCTCGGGTTTTAGCTGGTGTTCACCATCCAATTGATATTATTGGAGGAGTTGTTATTGCTGTAGTTGCCTACATTCCAACTCTACCAATCATGAAACACTATTCATTCTTTCTTTCTGTTTCTAATGAGCTCTAACCCGATTATCCCTATAAAAATTATGAAAAGGATATAGCCTGAGCCTTCCAATTTACTCACAAGATTTACATATTTGTCCCCCAAGTATATGCCAACTCCGATAAATGCAGCTTCCCAAATGATCGCTGCGGCAATTACTTGTGCTAAGAAATATCTGTAAGAAAGAGTGCCTGCCAGACCGGAGATTGCGGATATATATACTCTGAAACCCGGTATAAAACGGCCAATAAAAACCGCTTTCTTACCATATTTTTCAAAAAAGTTCTCTAGTTTATTGATTCGTCTTTTAGGTAGGAGAATATATTTTCCGTATGCATAAGCAAAGACCCGTCCACCTTTGTCGAATATAAAGAAAAGAATAGTTGATCCGATCATTACCCCAAAAAGTGCCGATAAAAGGACCGTGTAAAAATTGAGAAATCCACGCGAAATTAAATATCCGGCATAGATTAGGGCAAAGTCGCCAGGGATTGGCATGGGTACTCCGCCCTCTTCAAAAATGAAAAATATGAGAAGTCCAGAATAACCGTGAACTGCAATAAAATGTAAAATTGAATTATTTAACTGTTGAATTGAATGCATGTTTATGGCTTTCTCAGAATTTCAACAAATAAAGTGTATAGACATCTTTCATTACTGATACATATTTTCGACAGTGGCTAGTACAATCCAGCTGATCCAACACGCTTTAGATATTCACCAACTGTATATCCTATCGGAAATCTTACGGACGCTGACAATTACCCGGTTGGACAATCCAGCCTCTTCCTTTAGCCGGAGAATTTCTTGAACATGCGCAACATTAAACGCTTCTGGGCTATTCTAACTTCAAAGAACATGGAGATAAATATGCCAAATATTGATATTAATCAACGACATTTTCCCCACTCAAAGTGTATAGAATTCTCCATATTGATGCGCGTCATACATTGTTTATCTGGGCGGTTCAAGTCTCCTTCCTACAATACCTGTTGTACTCAACCAAATTCTACTCCATAATACAGACGTAAGAATCGTCTATAAACTTCAAAATTACAAGTTGCCGGCCATATCGAGTCCAGCAGTAAAACGGAGTGAAGGTAACCAAATTGTCCTCAGAAAATTTTATAGGAGAAAAGTGGAGCTTCCTCTTAAAAACGAGATCTTCCCTATACGCCCCTCAAGAAGCAATTTCGAAGAACAAATTACACTAATTTAGAGATAGCGCAATAAGTCTATCTGAAAAAATGCCCCACTTTTGGCCTTTAAATAACCATTTTCAAGGGTTATTCCAGCCAATCAATAGCCTCTCACATGGCTTCGTCCCACTTTGAAGGAATTTCCTTTTTGGGGATACTCGTTCAACCCATATTCAGGCTGGCTCAACCTGGAAGTTGTGCCCATGTCTAGGCCCCTCCTCTCTCGTTGATAGAAACGGGACATATCTAGCGTATTACATAACTTTGACTTATTGAAGAATCCCGTTGTGATTGAACCTTGACATGTCTTTGTGCGAATCGTACAGTCCCCGTATATGGGTAGAATATATCCACTCAGCGATGCAAGGAAAAATCTAAATGCACTCATCAACGAGGCTTATTACGAGGGAAAATTGTTTTGTATTTCCAAGGGTAAAAAGCCGATGGGTGTGCTCGTTGGGGCAAGAGAATGGAAAGAAATTATCGAGAGGGT
>CAYZWV010000092.1:0-4088 GCA_964482255.1 uncultured Methanocellaceae archaeon | reverse complement strand
GAAAGACCAGTCCTTCTAGGTTCTTAGAGGAGCCAACTGAACTTGGCTTGAGTCCGCAGAAGAGGAGAGATGCATCCATCACGATGCGATCAAATGAAAGAGGAGTTGTAGATACCATTATTTTAACTGAGACAGAAAATGGTTCACGCTTGGCAAAAGTCAAGATCAGGAACCAAATGATTCCTGAGCTAGGAGATAAATTTGCCTCCCGACATGGTCAAAAAGGAGTTATTGGTCTAATTGCATCCCATGAGGACATGCCATTTACAGAGCAGGGCATAGTTCCAGATTTGATTATCAATCCACATGCTATTCCCTCAAGAATGACCATTGGGCATGTGCTTGAGATGATCGGAGGTAAGGTAGGCTCTTTAGAAGGTAGACGCGTCGACGCAACTGCTTTCTCTGGTGAAACTGAGGAGGACTTACGGGCTGCACTAAAAAATTTTGGTCTTTCTCATACTGGAAAGGAAGTCATGTATGACGGAATTACAGGAGAGCCTATACAAGCTGATGTTTTTGTTGGAGTTATTCTGTATCAGAAATTATATCATATGGTTTCAAGCAAGTTGCACGCTCGATCAAGGGGTCCTGTTCAAGTTCTAACTAGGCAGCCCACAGAAGGAAGAGCTAGAGAAGGGGGTCTTAGATTTGGTGAGATGGAGAGAGACGTCCTGATCGGTCATGGTGCAGCAATGGCTTTAAAGGAAAGACTACTTGATGAGTCAGACAAGGTAATAGAGCTAGTGTGCAACAACTGTGGAATGATCGCTACATATGATAAGCGGAGAAAAGCATCTTATTGTCAGAATTGTGGTGCTGACACGGATATATACCCAGTAGAGATGAGTTATGCGTTCAAGTTATTGCTTGATGAGATGAAATCCCTCGGGATTGCCCCTAGATTAGAGTTGGAGGATGCGGTATAGATGGCCAGTCCTAAGAGAATTAAAAAAATTAAATTCGGTCTTCTGTCTCCCAAGGAAATTCGAAAGATGGGCGTCACGAAGATCATCACCGCAGATACATATGATGACGATGGTTATCCCATTGAAATGGGGTTGATGGACCCTCGCCTAGGGGTTATAGATCCTGGACTAAGATGCAGGACTTGTGGGGGACGCCCAGGCGAATGTCCGGGTCACTTTTGTCGTATTGAACTGGTCGCACCAGTCGTTCATGTTGGATTCGCTAAGTTAATTCGAAAAATATTGCGGTCAACTTGTAGAAAGTGCGGTCTTCTGTTACTAGAAGAACCCATTAAAAAGAGTTATCTTGATCAAATCAAGTTTTTAAACAAGTTGGGTCAACCCTATGATGAAATAGTAAAGAATGTGTTTAGAGATGCGACAAAGGCGAGCTTCTGCCCTTATTGTGGGGAAACTCAAATGGATATCAAGTTTGAGCAACCAACTAGTTATGTGGAAGGTGGACATAAATTAATGCCAGCGGATATCCGTGATAGATTTGAACGCATCCCAGATGAAGATATCAAGATTTTTGGGATGGACCCAAAGAACGCCAGACCGGAATGGATGATCCTTAGGGTATTACCGGTCCCTCCAGTAACCACCCGTCCATCAATTACTTTGGAAAGTGGGCAGCGTTCTGAAGATGATTTGACGCATAAATTGGTTGATATTATTCGTATAAATCAGAGATTTCAGGAAAACAGGGAAGCTGGTGCACCCCAACTGATAATAGAGGATCTATGGGAGTTACTCCAGTATCATGTGACCACGTTCTTGGACAATGAGGTGTCAGGTGTGCCTCCGGCTCGACATCGTTCTGGAAGACCACTGAAATCTTTGTCTCAGCGGCTAAAGGGCAAAGAAGGACGATTTAGAGGTAGCCTTTCTGGCAAGAGAGTCAACTTTTCAGCCCGAACGGTGATATCGCCAGATCCAAATCTCAGCATCAGTGAGGTAGGAGTTCCTATTCAAATTGCAAAAGAGCTGACGATCCCGATGAACATAACCTCTCGTAATTTGGAGGAATGCAGGGGGTATGTTCGCAGGGGTCCAAATAATCATCCCGGCGCCAGTTATGTTAAACGTCTCGATGGGCGAAGAGTTAAGGTCATAGATGAAAACAGGGAAGAATTAGCAGAACAGCTTGAGCCGGGGTGGAAGGTCGATCGGCAGTTAAAAGAGGGAGATCTGGTTCTTTTTAACCGTCAACCATCATTGCACAGGATGAGCATAATGGCGCATGAAGTCAAGGTCATGCCATATAAGACATTCAGGATAAATCCTGCTGTTTGCCCTCCTTACAACGCAGATTTTGACGGGGATGAGATGAACTTACATGTTCCACAGACTGAAGAGGCGAGAGCAGAAGCGAAAATTCTGATGAAGGTGGAAGAAAACATCTTGTCTCCTAGATTTGGTGGACCCATCATAGGTGGGATACATGACCATATATCTGGCATGTTCCTATTAACACGGGGCAATGTCACTTTCGATAAGGACACTGCCTTAGAGTTGCTGAAAAAATCAGACGTTATAAATCTCTCAGACCCTGCTGGTTATGAGAATGGCAAGCCCTACTGGACCGGCAAGCAGATATTCTCTCAGCTCCTTCCAAGTGGTCTTAGCTTGACATATAGGTCAAAGATGTGTGATAACTGCAAGATTTGTAAGAGAGAAGAATGCGAGAAGGACGCATATGTTGTGATTAAAGACGGAAATCTATTATGTGGAACAGTCGATGAGGTCGCAATAGGTGCTTTTGCTGGTAAAATTCTGGACAGAATAATAAAGGAGTATGGAGTTGTTGAGGCAGGAAAGTTCTTGGACAATGCTACGCGTTTAGCCATCAGGATGATCACACGTATTGGCTTTAGCTTTGGCATTGACGACGAGGATATTCCAAGTGATGCACAGGATCAGATCCATGATATAATCATGGCCGCTGAAGAAAGGGTAAAGCGATTAATCGAGGCATATGACGCCGGAGAGCTTGATTCACTGCCTGGTCGGACAATTGATGAAACAGTTGAGTTGAAGATAATGCAAGAACTTGGAAAGGCAAGAAACCAGGCGGGAGATATAGCAGGGCATCATCTTGGCATGGATAATTCAGCGGTAGTTATGGCGATTTCAGGTGCTAGAGGAAGTATGCTTAATTTAACGCAAATGGCCGCATGCGTTGGACAGCAATCTGTTAGGGGTGAACGAATCCAGAGGGGTTATGCAGAGAGAACGCTACCCCACTTTTATAAAGGGGATTTAGGTGCTGATGCGCATGGTTTTGTAAAATCCAGTTATAAGAAAGGGTTAAGCCCGATAGAATTCTTCTTCCATGCGATGGGAGGTAGGGAAGGTCTTGTTGATACCGCCGTCAGAACCTCTCAATCTGGTTATCTCCAAAGAAGACTGATTAATGCTTTACAGGATCTAGAGGTTAAATACGATGGAACTGTTCGAGAAACAAGGGGGCAAATAGTGCAATTCGTTTATGGTGATGACGGAGTAGACCCCTCTAAGAGCGACTATGGCAAATCCGTGAATGTGCGTAGGATAATCCAGAACGTCACTGGAGAAGTTATGGGGGGTCAAAATGGCTAAGAAAGATACCGTCCAAGCTTTTAGGAAGAGAGGTATCGGCTCTAAGATGGCACAAACCCTCTATGACGCAGGATTTACGCTAAGTGAATTGAAAAAAGCATCTGTTGAAGACATCGTAGAAGCCGGTATAACTTCTAGGAATGCTAATATTATAATAAAAAATATAGGGAAACGACCCATTGAGAAATCTAAAGAGATATCCTCAGAGCTAATTGATTCAAAGCTCAGAGGGCTTTCGCTCCCTACTGCCATAACTGATGAGCTTCAGCGTGACCTGAGAAGCATCAAGCTCACAGAGGACCAGTTAGACAAGATATTGCAAATGATCTTAGATGCATACGAAAGAGCAAAGGTCGAGCCATGCGAGTCGGTTGGCATAATAGCTGCGCAATCGATCGGAGAACCTGGAACGCAGATGACGATGCGTACTTTTCATTATGCTGGCGTCGCCGAGATCAGCATTACACTTGGGCTGCCTAGGCTAATTGAGATTTTAGATGCCAGAAGGGTACCAAGCAC
>CAYZWV010000091.1:0-4691 GCA_964482255.1 uncultured Methanocellaceae archaeon | reverse complement strand
AGTTAGGATCTGTAAGGTGCTAACCGACTTGCCCCTGAAGCCTGACAAGCCGATTGAATTTAAATTTAGTATGCAAAGTTTCTGCGAGTCATGTATCCTTTGTGCCGAAAGTTGCCCCGCAGGCGCCATCAAGTTCGGAGAACGCACCACTGAACCAACTTCATTTTCTAACAACAACACAGGCATATTGAAATGGCCCGTAGACGTTGAAAAATGTTATATCTTTTGGCAAACGAACCGCACGTCTTGTTCCAATTGCATAGCGGCTTGTCCATGGGCAAACGTAGGAGAACATCCGGGATGGATAGGGTAGAGCAGGGTGGCCGAAGTAGCGCCATCACTTGCCAGTGGTTTGAACTAAATCCATATAACGGCTTCGACGATCCCGATATAGGGCTTAGTCTCATGCTAACCGCCTCTGAGGACGGTAGTTAACAAGGCATATTAAAACAAAATCAAAACCTCAAGACCTTTTCAGGTTAATTCTGATCCTGTCGTGAACTATGACCGATAGAATACCTATTATGCCAGCCACCACTATGAGGTCATAACCAAGTCCGAAATTCGTAATGACGTTATACCCTTCTACCATTATTGTGCCTTCAATTGGCAACGTCGGTACAGCTATCATACCCCCGACCTCCAGACCATCTATTCTCGCTTGCAGCCTCATCCTGAATACATAGCGTATGGCTAAACACATCAAACTCGAAACAAGGATCAAAGGTATCCCGATCTTCTTCTTCAAAAAGCTCCCAATGACGATCATCAAGATCATGATTACCAGCACAACGAAGAACCATTGTAAACTGTGCCCAATATGCGGCATGTAATCCAGCCCCTCTGGAGGAAGGACGCCCCCTAACGAATGTGGATAGACCTTTATCCCTCTCCCTTCTCCTATTACTCCGACGAACCAGACTTTCCACCAGTAAAAGCACATCGACAAAATGATAAAAATAGCTGCTATGGGTGCAATAGGGTTCCTCAAAACAGTAAATTTCGATTTAATTTCCATGTTAATATCTCTCTAAATAGTCCTATTTTAAACTTTCGAGCTTTTTAGTGGAGAACGCATTTTTGATGACATTAACTTTTTTAAGTTCATTTTCGTGTTCATTTAATCATCTTTGTTTTTAAACTGGCTTTTAAAAAAGGCACTATTGCTCGCAAATTTTTTACCATCCACATCCTTCTGAACCTATATCTCAGATTTCTATACAAGTGTTTGGCCAAGTATTCAGGTCTCCACAAGAACTTCGTGTAGCTATCTTCTATTAGGTTGTCCAGCTCTTTTTTTGATAGTTTACTATTCAACTCATAGACATTTATATGGGAAGTTTCCCATCTTTTTTCAATAAAATCATCTGTCAGATATCCTTTTTCTTTCATCTCATTCCAAATTGGCGTATTTGGCTTTATGGACAGGGAAAATAAAATTAAAGCATCCAAGTCCAAGGACAATCCAAAATCAACTGTTCTTTTTGCCTCTTCATAGCTTTCGTCGGGAGCCCCCAATAGGAACGTCCCTATGACACAACTTATTCCCGCTCTTCTGGCATCCTCAACAGTTTTCCTACTTAGTTCAGGAGTGATACGCTTGCAATAATAGTCTAATATCCTTTGATTTGCACTTTCAAATCCGAATAAAATGGAATCACAACCGGCTTCTTTCATCGCTTTGAACATTTCGTATGACCCATTTTCAACTGACATTTCAACGCTCCAATAAACATCAATTTCACGTTCTTTAATTAATTTGCAAATTTCGAAAACTCTCTTTTTATCTGCACTAAAGTTATCATCTACAAAAAAAACGTGTTTATAACCTTGCCCCTCTAACAATTCCAACTCTTCTACCACGTTCTCGGCAGACCTCCCTCGCCATCCATTGTGATTGGACCAAGCTTGACAGAATCTACAAGAATTAGAACATCCACGGGATGTTAACATTCCCGTATATTTGCCTACCGTAAATCTAACTTTAAAATCACCCCATGACATGGAAAGGTCGTAGTTTGTTTTAAGGAGATTTCTATTTGGAAATGGCAATTCATCAAGATCTCTTATGGGTAGTGCTGCTTCATTAGAAACTATTATTTCATTATCTCTATAAACCAGCCCTCTAACACTTTTCAAATTTTGTTCATTTTCTAACTCTCTAAGCAAATTTAGTGTTGTATATTCTCCCTCCCCAAGTATCAAGTAATCCACAAAATCATATTTTTTCATGAGTCTTTCAGGATATATTGTTGCTGAAGGACCTCCATACAATATTTTTATATCAGGATATCTCCTTTTTATCTCCTTTGCTAATCTGTGCGCTTTATAACAAGAGGCAGTTAAAATGCTAAATCCGACCAAATCAGGATGCTTTTCTTCTATAAATCTTAATAATTCTTCATCAGACCATTTTAAAGCGTCGTTGTCTATCAAATTAACTTCATAGCCTTGATTTTCTAAAATAGTTGCTATATATAATAGCCCCAGAGGCGGCGAAACACCACTTGCATATACTGAAAATGTCTTCTTCAACGGATGAAATTGAAACCAACTTCCATCGTATGCAGGGTTTATTAGTAATATCCTCAAATTTTCATCCCACTCTAGACATATATTATAACATATTATAGTGCTGTAATTATGGTGCTATACGATGGTAATTTATATCTTCAACTAAACTTTTGTATTTTTGTTAGAACTTTTAGTTTCATCACAAAGCATATAATCTTTTCTCCATTCGTTGGCTGTCAGTTCGCATAACAAGATTATGGTGCTTCTAGAAGATTTAGAGTATAGTAGTTAGCTCTAATTCGCAACTTATCACAATCATATCAAATAGTAGATTCATTGTGAGGCAATCCTCAAATGTAAGTCCTAATTTATCTGACTTTTTAAAAGTTGGTTGTTTCGACATCTTTATGAGGCTAAAAAAAGTTTGCAGATAGGTCAATTTAGGCAAAATTAAATTTTGCCTTTTATCCGCTGTTATATGGCCCGTTATATGAACAAGCAGAAGGCAAGGCAAGGAGAGAATGACGAAGAGATTAGAACCCCCTACAAAAAATATTTAAACCAACTTATTTAGCCATATTTCAAAAGCTACAGGATTTTTTTTAACCTCTCCACTCTTAAATTCTGTTTTGCTAAGCATTTCTATTATCTCTTCTTTAGTATAAGCTTCCCTTATAGAGTGTTTAAGCCCCCACCTCATAACAAACGAGTCGATCTTTCTTGCTATCTCATCAATCTTTTCCTTAGAAGAATCTTTTCGCAAATCGACTATTAGGGCTTTACTGTTAGTTTTTAATACTCTATGGACTTCATTTAATACCTTAACGGGCTCCTTCCAATGATGAAGGGAGCCACTGCTAACTACAAAATCGAGAGTGCTGTCATGAAAAGGCATATTAGCCGCATTTCCTAATCGGAATTCAACTTTTACTTCTGCTACTTGAGCATTTCTTTTTGCAATCTCTACCATAGTTTCCGAAACATCCAATCCCGTAATTTGAAAATCACCGATTTTTGCAATCTCTATCGAGAGATATCCAGGACCAGGTCCTATTTCAAGGATTTTACCTGACTTCCGATGTTCAGCAACCGAAATCGCAATTTTTTTATATTCATCCATTAGTGCGGATTTTGCAAACTTGTCATATTTCTCTGCGAAATAACCTTCGATTCCTTCTTTTGATGTGAGTTGCTTTATCGTTCTGAATAAGTTCAATTTCATCCTATCTTTTCCTTATGTCGTTTGATCAAAAAGCAGAGCAATGGGTTTTATGGAATCACTTGATTTATAGGAGTTTCCATTTTTTGGTTCTCGTTTTTTATTAATTCTTTTTTTTAAATCAAAATTTTAACCTTCCTAGTCGATTTCCACCCATCTAACCAAGTGAGATAAAGGAAAAACCCCATCGTGTGATGCTCCGGGTGCAAAGTAACCCATGCTTCCAATGTGGGTTATACGATCAGCTCCGTTCAATGTCAGCTCATCCCTAAGTTCCTTTATCCTTTTTTCAGGATAAACTGCCACGCTTTGAATACTGCTGTCAATATGTAGCAAAGCCTCTCTTAGGTTCTTAACCGTAAATACGTACAGTGTCCTGCTTAAAGGATGTCTAAGTGCTCTTTTTACATCCTTTGATATTATTAAAGTCCATTCGGTTCCCTCTGACTCAAATACCTTTTCACCATAAAATTTGGCTATCAGTCTTTCGTGGCTTATCTCAGCATGCTTGTCGATATTAACAAAACCTTTGGGCAGTTTTTTACACTCTCCTCCCAAACTCTTAGACAATGATTTGCAAAAACTCTCTACATTTCCTTCAACAAAGGTAAATTGCGGGCTATGACATGCCTCTTGGTCATACAAGACGAGATCATGAGCAACCTTGTCTGTAACTTCTTTCAGGTTTTTAAATGCCTCCTTTCCAATCAATTGCATACTTCTCCTGGGGCCAAATTCTAGGAGTTTAGTGTTATAACCACTTTTACTTCTTACAGATTCAATGGCATCTTTACCCCCCCAGACACAAATAGCATTGGATAAGGCTATAATCTCATCACCAATCTTTGAATCCCCTTCCCAATATAGAACCGATGTAGTCCTTGTTATTGAATGCCCCCTATCAACATCCCTAAAAGACAGCGTAAAATAAGTTGAGGTTATTGGATCGCCGCTAGGG
>CAYZWV010000090.1:0-4780 GCA_964482255.1 uncultured Methanocellaceae archaeon | reverse complement strand
ATCCAAAGGTGATTGATTGGATCAAAAATATACTAAATATGAAAAAGCTAGGATAATTGGCGCTCGCGCGTTGCAAATTTCAATGGGGGCTCCGATCCTTGTAAATGTCCAAGGTCCAGAACTCTGTGATCCAATCGAAATTGCGACACTCGAAATGGAAAAAGGCATAATACCTATCGTAATAAAAAAAAGTGTTAGGCCTTTAGATAAGATATAAAGAAAAGAGAGATAATCAATCTCTTTGAGCCTTAGAGTGTCAATAGATCGAAACTCTGGATATATTATCCGCTTAGTCATTCAAGCTCCATTAAAGAGGAATTTATGACGAAAATTGAGGATGTTATTGTTCGGGGGATATATGATAGCAGAGGGAATGAAACCGTCGAGGTAGATATACGTACGAAAAACGGTTTCGGGCGAGCTGCTGCACCGTCTGGCGCCAGCAGAGGTAGTTTTGAGGCAAGAACGCTCCCGATTTCAGAAGCAATACCAAAAGCAAAAGAGAATATTCTCCCAAGGTTAATAGGTCAGGATGCGACAGGGCAGAAGGACATAGATGCGTTACTCCATGATATAGACGGCACGGACAACTTTTCAAATATCGGCGGCAATGTGGCTGTTGCTATATCCATGGCAGTTGCAAAAGCAGCGGCATCATCGCTTGGAATACCAGTATATCGGCATCTTGGTTTAGGTCAAAATCTCCCTTACCCGCTAGGTAATGTAATCGGAGGGGGAGCGCATGCACCAGGAGGGACGGATATCCAAGAATTTTTAGTACTCCCAATAGGTGCAAGATCTATGACCGATGCTGTATTCGCCAATTCCTTAGTCCACAAGCAAGTTAAGATTTTATTAAATAAAAGAGAGATACTGTGCGGAAAAGGCGATGAGGGGGCATGGGCCCCAAAGATAAGCAATGAGGGGGCTCTTAGTATCATATCTGAAGCGATAGAAGAGGTGTCGGACCACGTGGGATTTAAAATATGTGCTGCTCTTGATGTAGCTGCGACGGAATTATGGGATGGTTCATCCTATGTATATTCGGATGTTCACCGCAGCAGAGAAGAGCAGATTCAATACATAGAGGAACTGATAGACCAATACGAACTATATTACGTAGAGGATCCATTACATGAGCAAGACTTTGAGGGATTCGCTAAATTAACCTCTGATACAAGCTGTTTGATCTGCGGCGACGATTTGTTTGTCACGAATTCCAGAAGAATAGAGCAAGGCATAGAAATTGGTGCTGCAAATTCTGTGCTGATCAAACCAAATCAGATAGGAACGGTGACAGATACTCATAAAGCAATAAATATAGCAAAGTCCAATAATTATGTTTGTATTATGTCTCATCGATCTGGTGAAACTCCTGATGAGATGATTGCTCACCTAGCCGTCGCGTTTAGTACCCCCGTCATCAAGACGGGCATAGTAGGAGGAGAGAGAATAGCAAAACTTAATGAATTAATCAGGATAGAAGAATTAGGTGAAAATATGGCGGAATTAGTATGAATGAAGACGTTATGGATGCTGAATATGAATCACTTATACCCATGGATGAGTATTTGGCTTCAGGCGTGCATATAGGAACGCAACAGAAAACTGAAGATATGATGAAGTTCATCTATAGAGTGAGGATGGATGGACTGTATGTCTTAAACGTTCAGGCAACAGATCAACGCATTAGAGTTGTAGCCAAGCTACTAGCGAGATATGACCCAGAGAAGATCTTGATAGTTTCTGCAAGACAATACGGTCAGCGACCATCAGAAAAACTCGCCAAAGCGATCGGGGCAAAAGCAATTGTAGGGCGATTCATACCAGGAACGTTGACAAATCCACAATACATGAATTATACGGAACCGGACATACTGATCGTAACGGATCCAAGTGGAGATGCTCAAGCTGTTACAGAGGCAGTAAGCATTGGAATTCCCGTCATAGGAATGTGTGATACCAATAATTTGACTACCAACGTTGACTTTGTGATTCCCACAAATAACAAGGGGAGGAAAGCACTTGCAGTGGTTTACTGGTTGATCGCTAGGGAAATCCTTAAGGAGAGGGGTGAAGCATTTAGCTATGCTGTAGAAGATTTCGAAGCAGAATTATGAGGTTTCTATGAGAAGACCTGTTGTTGCAGGGCAATTTTATAGAAGTGACACAGAAGGCCTGAGATGTCAGCTAAAGGACTATTTTGATGTCCCTGTTCCTAAGGAGGAAAAAGTAAGAGGGGGGGTGGTCCCACATGCTGGCTATGTTTACTCAGGCCAAGTGGCAGCACATGTTTATGCTACACTTCCTTCTGCCGAGACATATGTCCTCATCGGACCCAATCACCATGCAGTAGGCTCCACCATCGCTTTATCAGGAGAGACGTGGAGTACGCCGTTAGGTAATGTAGAATTAGATAAAGAAATCGTGGATGACCTCTCTTCAAGCATAGACGTAGATGAGGTCGCCCATCAATACGAGCACTCTATAGAGGTTCAGCTACCGTTTTTACAGTACAGGTTCAAGGATTTCAAGATAGTTCCCATATGCATGGGTTTACAAGATGAGGAAACAGCAAAAGAGGTTAGTGTTGGCCTGATAAATGCGTTAAGAGATAGAGAAGATGTCGTTGTGCTGGCATCCTCTGATTTCACACATTATGAGTCCGATAAAGAGGCAAGGGAGAACGATAGCTCAGTGATAGAGGCAATAATCGAGCTGGACACCTCAAAATTATATTCTCAAATCTATGGACATCAAATATCGGTTTGTGGCTACGGACCCATCGCAGTCACAATGGAGACAACAAAGGCACTGGGGGCAGAGAAAGGCAAATTGCTAAAATACGCCACAAGCGGCGATGTATCAGGAGATATGTCCAGTGTGGTAGGATATGCGGGTATAGTAATAATATGACAGTTATAGGACTGATTTTTGTCGTTATTGATTAGCAGGAGGTTGATCAAAAATGAAAGAGCAAAATAAAAAACAAAAATTTATAGCGATCGGAGTTTGTTTTATAGGGGCTGGAGTAGTTTTTATGGCATCAGTTAATCCTGGTGTTGGTGCTGGACTTATGGGAGTAGGAGTTGCATGGATCATCATCGGATTGAAAAAGCGGAAAAATAGATAATGACGTGCTATGCGCTGTGCCCATCATCATTATTAAAATCGTTTAACTATATCCTCACGAGCAGATAATATTCTATCTTTGAATTTCTTAAGATTCTCATCCCATGATTCTACCTTCTTTAAGAAATATTCTTCTGTAATCTTAGGTTTAATTGCCCATGCTTTTAGTTGGTCATTTGCAGTAACAATATCACTCATATATTCTTCCGCTAATTCGAAGAATGAATCGTCTTCATCTATATATCGATTTGTTACTAATAACTCTACGGCCGATATTCTGAAACGGGTGGTTAGGTACGCTCGCTTACTGGGATTTTTTAAGTTATCTTGGATTCGTTTAGCAATAGCTTTGAAACCCTTTGCATTAAAATCACATTCTGATAACACTGCATCCAGCCGGCGAATTGCCTCATCTTTGTGAAAAATCTCAAATAGCGATCCTCGACCAGAAAGGGTCTCCAGCACGTGGCTATCAGACACGTCTGGATGTTCTAAACAATCTAGTATAGCTTCCTTGAAAATTTTACGAAAGTTTTCCATCTTCAGGTGATCCTTTGTATGGTAGGTAAGGGTTCCTTTGCTACTAATATCGAAAGGAAGTTTCGTGCCTTTTTCTGCAATAGTAACTGTACCATGCTTAAAACTCTGGCGTACCCCCAGCTCCCAATAAACATTAGAATTATTGTCTGTAAGATCTGCAACTACCACAGGAGAAGTAACGAGATCAGTGATGATTTGTCTTAGAATATCTCCTCGAAGAGGCTTTGATCGATTGGCATCAAGGTCTAACTCCTCTATAAGGGGCTTCAAGAAATTATCAAAATGTCTTGTCCAGTAATCTTCGGTATGTTCATCTGTCGTCTTGCTAAACGGCATTATTACAAAGCAACTTTTTTCGTTTTTTGACATTTAAGGCACCTTATATCATGTCCGTACTAAAAGAGAATTACACATAACTCCTTATATCTAAACTTGATTTGAATATTGTTCCATGAATTCTTTTTCATATAATTTTATATAAATTTAACCTAATTTCAACAAAAAGGGCTATTTTAGTAGAGATTATAGCAAATTAAAAGATATGGCAAATTAAAAGGAAAACTAAAGACAATGGTCTGAACAAAATGAATAATAAAAAAGCAGATTATGGAAATTGGGTTCCAAAGAGGATGTTGGTCACTTTTCTCGTGCTCACATTATTTTTCGGTGCAGCTTCGTTTTTACCTATTCACATAATTGTTCGGGGTATTTTTGGTTGTCTTTCATTAGTTTTCTTGTTAATTTTTCTATATTTTTACTATTCCTATCACATATTCGGGAAGGATGATGGAGCTTTCCAGAAAAAGATAATCGATCTCGTGATGGACAAACTGGCATGGGATGGTCAGGGGAAAGCACTGGACATCGGCACTGGTGCTGGGGCATTGGCAATTGGTATCGCCAAGAAATATCCTAATGCAAGGGTCACAGGAATTGATTATTGGGGAAAGAATTGGAGTTATGCAAAAGAGATGTGCGAAAAAAATGCTGTTATTGAAAGGGTTGGAGATCGAGCTACATTCCAAAAAGCAAGTGCGGCCAGTTTGCCGTTCAATGACGGAGAATTCGACGCCGCAGTTAGCAACTTCGTCTTCCATGAGGTTAGAGA
>CAYZWV010000089.1:0-4895 GCA_964482255.1 uncultured Methanocellaceae archaeon | reverse complement strand
GGCATTGTCTGAGTTAGATATGTCGTTGCTGTTGTTTTTCATTTGAGGTTCCAAATAGTTCTTTGCCTTACCAACTGTGTTTTAACCCTTCCGTCTGCCAATTTCCAAAACATGTACCATTGCGACGACATGAGGTTAGGACTCCATCCTTGTATAGAACCGTCTCCACCCAAGGAGTAGCGCAGAATCCCTTCAAGTCGCCGCGACTATCATTTGTCATGGGTGCGTTCAAATTCCTCCCAGAAGCACTTATCTCAGGTCTTCCTTAACCACTTGTTTGGAGTAGTATTTCTTGACGGTTCCGCTCGATTTCCTAAAAACTTGTTTCACTACTCGTTTTTTCCAAGGTTATCCAGAAATATTGCGTCCCTTGCCCCTTCATATTACGAACTTTAAAGCTCGAAGCACTGGCCATTTCCTCTATCTCACGATCAGAAAACGAAACGCCAAGCCAGGTATCCTTCTTCGTATTCAGATATTCTTCTCCCAAGTATCCCTGGACTTGAAATTTAAACATACTATTGGGTTTTAGAACTCTGTAGGCTTCCTTTATGTAATTTATTATTACCTCTTTTTCTGGAATGTGCTGAAAAACTATATACGAGAAGGCAAAATCGAAATAGTTGTCAGAAAACATAGATAAATCGTATCCACTATTTTGATACAGGTGAACATTGCGCATTGATTTTAGCCTATTTTTACCCTTGCGAATCATTTCATCAGAAACATCAACTCCATGAACTTCTCCGAAGAGCTCGCCAAGATATCTGGTCATCCTTCCTGCCCCACAACCAATCTCTAGTGTGCGCATCTTTTTAGATTCTTTACCACCTGAAATAAATTCTAAGTCCTTCGTTATAAAATCGTCTACATGTACTCTTCCCGATTCTTCAAATTCCTTCTCTGTTCGATTGTACCCGATATAATACCTGAAATCCTTCTCTGCCCTTCTATTCCAGTCCTCACGCATTTCCCAAAGACTGCCTCGTAGTTCTGTTTTTTTGTTCATGGTTATATCAAGTATACGCATGACATTCTTCAACCTCTCTTTGGTCACTTCCGACGAATAATTCCTCTGAACATGTTCAATCGAACCTCTTGAAAGCTTATTCCATAGATTTTCATCGTGATAAAGCAGCACAACGCTTTCAGCAAATTTTTGCGGTTCATCTGCTACCAGAATATCTTCACCCTGGGTGAGCGCCATGCCCTCTGCGCCTATTGTAGTGGTGACTACAGGCAGTCCATAGCTCATACTCTGATTGATCTTTCCTTTGACACCGGCTCCGTATCGCAGCGGCGCAACAAAAACTTTACAGTTTTCAAAGTAAGGAGTTAAATCCTTTACATGGCCAGTTACCGTCACATCACTGGAACCCAAAGATAGCACTTCTTTTGTTGGATTGCTACCGACAATGTACACGTGTAAATCAGGTAGTTTCTTCTTTATCAGAGGAAATATGTCATTTACAAAATAGGCTACTGCGTCGATATTAGGGAGATGGCCAAAGCTACCCACAAACAACACATCCTTTCTACCTGAGAATGGCTTTTGTGGTTTTGTGATATCGTGTATATTACTCACAACCGCGATGTTCAGTCCAGGGTTTTCTTTTAGAAGCAAGGCCTTCTCACTAGAGCTTATGACAAAAGTAATGTCACTACTCTCGGCCAAATATAATTCGACTTTCTTAGACTTCTCAGCCTGTCTTAATACTTTTTCGTTCTTCTCAATCTTGGCTCTCCTGGATTCCCTTAAGAAGGCAAGATCAACCGTATCATACACAATCTTTGCCATGGTACAATTCAGCTTTACCGCATCTATGTATTTAATAGCAACGTGAGGTCTGCTTAAGATAACTAGATCGAAATATATACCATACTCTTTGATGTATTTTTCAATGGAGAGAACATAAGGAGCATAGATAACCTCTATCCCTTGCTGTTGTAGTTCTTGTGTATATGTCTGAATTCCCAATAAGTTATCACCAATGAAAGTGACCCTAAATCCGAGTTCTGAAAATATTTTAAGCATATTAAACATCCGCAAAGAACCTGAGTCAATATCATATGTTGGAACATAATGGTCTATTACAAGAACTTTTTTACCGAAACACCTGTCTCTTTCAAAGTAAAGATGGCTTGCACTTGGGCTGTAGTGGTATTTTTGCAGAACAGCATTCCATTTTTCCACGAATTTCGGCTTGTTTATCTCCTGATACTTCTTGATGCCAAAAGAAATATCAGTGCCAGAAGTTACTCCCTCGACATGCACTACGACTGACATTGGCTGATAAATAACCTTATATCCAAGGATTGAGAGCGAGAAACAAAGGTCAGTATCTTCATAGTAGCTTGGTTTGAATCTCTCATCAAAACCACCTATTTTATCAAACAACTTCTTTTTTACAAGAAGACAAGCACCCGAACAGTAGTCGACTTCCTTGGTGTAGTTATACTCCGGTTTCTCAGGATCATCCCAGCGCCCGAAATTTAAACATGAGCCATCATTCCATACTACCCCACCGGCCTCCTGCAAAGTTCCATCAGGATAAATAAGCTTAGAACCAACGGCGCCCACATCCTCCCTGCCTATGGTCTCCAGCATAGGTGTTAACCAACCCTTTGTAACCATTGCATCGTTATTTAGGAATAGGATATAGTCACCTCTGCTTACTTTGGCTCCCCGGTTGCAGGATCCTAAAAATCCGACATTCTCGTCATTCCTGATCAGATGTAGATTCCTGACTTTTGACAATACTTCAGTAGTCTCATCACGAGAAGCATCATCTACCACAATAACCTCATAATCCGCCCGAGTGTTTTCACAAATTGACTTCAAGCAATTGACGGTATACTCCCACTTGTTATAAACAGGAATAATTATTGATAATACTGGTCTTGGGGAAGGCTCGGGAAGTGTTAACTCCTCAGCCTCTTTTCTCGATACTGAGGCTTTAAATTTGGGTAAGCCGGGAGTATTTAACCTTAACGCGGCTTTTCTGAATTGAAGCCAGACCTTTAATTTTCTAAAGAAACTCGGCCAACCTTCGTTTAAAATCACTCTGATGCCGGTTATCACAAGCGCACAATAATAACTTCTTTTTGTGCCCTGGGGCATCAGTTTTTTAATCACCTTCTGATAACTACTTGGGATCTGCATGACTATAGTACGCTGTGTTTAATATATACTGGAAACGTATGACTTCTAAATCAGCTTCCAAAGCTGGGGCTAGGAAATAAAGGGAACTCGTCCATCGCTATTCCATTCGGGCATTGCATTTACCTTCCTTTTAGCATTGCCCTGTAATCACTTATCACGCCTTCCGTATTGCCCATTGAAATGATTTTGCCGTCACTGATGAGCAGTGATCTTTGGCATAGTCTTTTTATTGCGTCTAGTGAATGAGACACAAAGACAATGGTTTTATTCTGTTGTCTGAGTTCGTTTATTTTGTCTATGCACTTCTTCTGGAAAGCTTCGTCGCCCACGGCAAATACCTCATCTATTAACAAGGTATCTGGGTTAGCGTAAATAGCCGTAGAAAAGGCTAGCCTCAAATACATCCCCGAAGAAAAGTTCTTCAGTTTCATGTTTTCAAATTTCCTTAGTTCGGCGAATTCAAATATATCACCGTACTTCTTTTTTGTCTCTTTGCTGCTCATTCCAAGGATGGACGAATAGATATAAATATTTTCCTTAGCGGTTAGCTCTGGCTGAAAGCCGACTCCCAGTTCCAGAAAGGGAGCAACTTTGCCATTTAATCTAACTGAACCAGCATCTGGATACAACACCTTCGCCATTATCTTAAGTAATGTGGTCTTTCCCGAGCCATTTTTACCTACTATACCGAAGGTCTCCCCTTTTTTTATCTCAAAGCTGACATCTCTTAATGCCCAAAATTCCTCATAATCAAATTGCCTTTTCACCAGACCAACTATGTTTTGAAACAGTGTTGTCCGCTTTTCATGAGGAATTTTAAATCTTTTAGAAACATTTTCAGCTACTACAGCATACATTATATCACCTCAGCAAAACGGCGCTGTAGCTTCCCAAAAGTAAAGCTGCCTACGAGGAGAGCTATGGCGCAGAAGCTTATGACAACGATTAGGCTGTCGATTGACGGTAACTTTCCCGCAATCATCACATCTCTGTATATAATAATGAGTCGCGTTATAGGATTAAGCATATAGTATGGCATCAGCGTGTCAGGAACTATTGAAAGTGGATAGATAATAGGTGAAGTGAAAAAAAGGATGCTGAGTAACACCTCCCATATCTGATTGATGTCGCGGATGTAGACAAAGAAAGCGGATAAGAAGAGTCCGATTCCAAAAATGAGGCAGAAATATAGTACGTGAGTCACAGGAAATAGAAGCATAGTCACAGGTATGTGCCTGAGCAACACAAATATTATAGGTACTAGAACCAGAAACTCAAGCATGGAACCTACCAGACTTGATAAAGACTTGCTAAGAACCAATATTTGCCTTGGTAAAAATACCTTAGTCACCAAACTGGGCTTCTCAGCTACCGAATAAAGAGCTGCCATCGTACCATTGTGAAAGAACCGCCACGCCATTATGCCTACAAGCAAGTTTATGGCAAAATTTTCATCATGCGGAAAGACATTCCTAAATACGAAGTACAGGACCATCGCTAACAAGAAGGGACTGAGAATAGACCAGAAAAACCCGAGAGTGGTATTCTGATACCTATTTTTCAGATCGGTGATAAATAAAATTTTAACAAGCTCTCTATAGCCCCACATTATGGAATCCTAATAACTGCAGCATTATCTCACAATATGCAATAATTGAGCCCATTTCAAATTATAATCCAGCTTTTTAAACAAATCGCGGTCAGAAATCTTTCGTAATAAGCGGTACTGGTC
>CAYZWV010000088.1:0-4900 GCA_964482255.1 uncultured Methanocellaceae archaeon | reverse complement strand
ACGTATATATTCCCATTTATGCTCACATCTTTATCCTACATCGATAAGTAACATGAATAAAGCAGTATAAATGCATAGAAAATTACGATCATTCATTGAAATGCATAATCCTGTAGCCTTCTTTAACAAGAAGGGAATCCCTCTCCGCTTCGATTTTTTCCGCTCCTACCATAATTCGAACCAGAGAGCCAAGATCTGTTTTTCTCTTCCATCCAATTTTATTCTCCGCCTTTGATGAATCACCGAGAAGGATTTCGACGTCTGTCGGTCGATAATATCTAGGGTCTATCTCTACTACAACCTCACCTGTATCAGCCCTTACGCCCTTTTCGCTCTCCCCCTCCCCAATCCATTCTATCTCTATGCCCACTTCCCCAAATGCAAGCTCTACAAACTCCCTGACTTTATGCGTTTCGCCTGTTGCCAGAACATAATCATCAGGCTTGTCCTGTTGAAGAATCATCCACATTCCTTCAACATAGTCTTTGGCATACCCCCAATCTCTCTTCGCATCTAGATTTCCTAAATAGAGCTTCTCCTGCAGGTCTAGAGCTATCCTTTGAACAGCACGCGTTATTTTTCTTGTAACAAACGTTTCTCCTCTGATAGGACTCTCATGATTAAAAAGAATTCCGTTACATGCATATATACCGTATGCTTCTCGATAATTAACAGTGATCCAATAAGCATATAACTTAGATACAGCATAGGGGCTACGTGGATAAAAGGGCGTTGTTTCTCTTTGTGGTACCTCTTGAGCTTTGCCGAACAATTCAGAAGTTGACGCTTGGTAGAACCGTATCTCTTTTTCAAGCTTCAATATTCTGATTGCCTCCAACAACCTAAGAGTGCCTAAGGCATTGACATCCGCTGTATATTCGGGTGACTCGAAGGATACTTTAACATGCGATTGAGCAGCCAAATTATAGATTTCATTTGGACGAATATCCTGGATTATTCGAATTAGGTTTGTAGAATCTGTCATATCTCCATAGTGAAGGAAGAACTTTACATTCTTATTATGAGGATCTTTATATAGGTGATCGATTCTATGAGTGTTGAATAGAGAACTACGTCTTTTTATTCCATGAACCTCGTAATTCTTGTTCAGCAAAAATTCCGCAAGATACGCGCCATCTTGTCCTGTTATTCCGGTTATTAAGGCCTTCTTCATCTCAAATTCCTTTTTTCTGGAAGTATTTATTGTACTATTTTCGATTCTCGATCAGTCTGACTTCTTCAAAACAAAAAAGCCACTTAATGTGAGGGATTTCACAAACAGAGCCTTTATGCAGAGTAGAAAGTACTGCCAAATAGTCGGCATCTCATTTGCTACTACAGCAGGATTCCTATAGTACATTATTTTATCAATTCCTTTTTTTAAAAACAGGTTCATTAACCTATAGTTGAAATCATCAGAATATCCATATTGGACTATTCTATGCCCGCTATTTTTGGCTAGTGATTGAATTCCTGATAAAGTAAATATTATGCGATGAACCGGTTTCCAGAAATTAATATCTGTTCTAATTGTGAAATCGGATGCTCTATTGCTCAGTATCGGCACTCCTTCGATAATTATAATCCCATCCGAATTCACTATTTTTGAAATATTGCCCAGCCACTCTTGTGTTTGATCGAGGTGTTCAAGAAGTGCATTGCAATAAACTGTGTCTGCTCGTCCATGATAGGTACTCGATTTGAAGACCCGATCTTTAAACTCCGGATGGTTTTTCTGAAAATTACTCACAGCACTTTCTGAAATATCTATCCCGTGCGCATCGAATCCCTGTTTTAAAAGACTGTACAGATTTCTACCGGCTCCAAAGCCAATTTCCAAGAGACGTCGACTTTTTGATAGATATGCTTGTTGTTTTCTGTGAATAAGCTTCTTGGCGATGTATTCCTTTATCCTTATTAATAAATCAATCTTTCTGAACAGCCCGTGAATGGTCTTTTTAATTATGTCGATTTGTGCCTCTTCACATTCTTTCAATACTACATTGAAGTACTCATTGTTTTCTTCTTCTGCGCTTCGCCTAGAGACATAGTTATAAGAGCCACAATCAGGACATCGTGCGTACTCATCATACCTGCCGGCAATAGCCGTGCCACAGCCCCTGCAGGACACCCATTCAGTCGACTCCATCCTGTTTAGCTTAGTGTCCTCTGGAAAATGCTTTAGCCTTCAGTATCATTAGCTTGATTTTAATTCCCCATACTCTTTTAAACAAATTTGCGATTCGAGATTCATCAGCATGAGGCTTTTTAATCCAACCCCCGATATTACCGCCTTCTTCTTTATAGAACGTACCCTTCCATTTCTTAATATAGTTGTTCCAATCTTCTTTAACTTTTTCAGAATTTTGATTTCTAATTGTTGTATTTACATGAACACAGTGTTCTATAAACGAATCCTGCGAATCTATAACTTTCCATCCGCTCTGCCACATTTTCAGAGCGAGATCACCATCAGCGTGATAGAAAAAGAAAAGATCTTGATCTATATAGTCAACATCTTCCAGAGCCTCTTTCAAAAATAGGCCATGATTAACAAACATCTTGCCACCAAGAGTAGTCCCAACTCTATACTCTTTCTCTATTGGCCAATCTCTCCAATAAAAGGCAACAGCCCCTATTTTCTCGCCAGCTTTAGTACCGTCTTCAAACACTCTATATCCATTTCGGATAGCTCCCGGTACCACCAAACAATCATCACTTAGCATGCAGATATATTTTCCTTGAGCACACTTAAAACCTAAATTCATGAAATAGCCCCAGGGACGTCTAGCGATATTCCTTCCCTTCCATGTACCTCTGTTATGCTGTACAATTGTTATGATATCCTTCTGTTTTATGAGCCATCTTAAGCTTCCATCGGTTGATCCACCGTCAACTACAATAAGCTCGTATCCATCACTGAAGCCAGCCAGCTCGTTTCGAATACTCCACACCGTGAGCTTTAAAACGCTTTTTCTATTATATGTACCTAAAACAACTGATAGTCGTGATTTTTTATTCACTGTCAAATCCAAAAGCTAGTTCTTTGCAGCGGGAATGCCTATAAATCAGGGTTTACGACCTATCGCGACCAAGGTACGTCGTAACGTGGTGGGTAGCAGGGGGGATCTCAACATAGAATCCGCAATTCGTCTCGCTAATGACCGTGAGCGGTTACTTGGTACTACCAAGTGTTCCCCCTTTATCTGTTCAACAGAAAAACCAGCTGCCGTAAGCATCCATTTTATTTCGCTGGCTGTCATTTCCCTTCGGTGGCCCGTATAAGGGTTTCCGTCTAAATAAAATCTTTCATAGTAACTTAGCGGCGATCGTCCAAGCAGCGCTCTAATACGTTGATCAAGTCTTGCAATATTGGGAGTTGTCATGATAAACAGCCCTTTCGATCGAAGCGCTTTAAAAATCTGTTCCATTATGGGTTTTGGGGAGTTGACTAGATGCTCGAAGACTTCAAAAGCTGTAACACGATCATAGGCGCCTGGTGAAAGGTTGACTCTATAGAGGTCTTTCTCTATTACATCGATTCCATTTCTCTTATAGATATTCTGAATCACATAATCGATTTTTGCTTTCTCTTCAGGTTTCCTCTTCTGTGGGTATGAATCCAAAACCGTCACTTTCATTCCAAGGAGTTTCAGTACCACTGGATAGACATTTACATATGAGCCTATATCGAGTATGTCCTCACCGGGTGAAAACGCAATGCTAGCTATTCTTCTAATTCTGTCGCTGTTCTCAATATCGATACCTTTGTAGAATTGAAGTGCTTCAGCAAATGCATGCTCCAATTCTTTCTGGTTCACAAAGACACCCTTTAAAGCCATCTATCTAGATCACCTTTTTTCGAATTATGCTTTATAGATACCAGTTCAAACTGCGATATAAACGTTTACTTACCGTCTCCTCAACAACGGCGTATCATCCTTTCTCGTACATCACTGTGTTCATACAGATACTTGATTGACATAGCAATTTGCTTTTCATCCCTCGGATCAACCAGTATCGCATCTTCTTGGGATATGAAACCCAGAATAAAAACCTTGTCATTCAAGCCGAGCTTCTTTGCTACAGCTTTATTACAGCCCTTACATGCGACAAATTATTTTGACAATACTCCTTCATCTACTGTCTCATTTTTTCAGAGAGTATCTTTCGCGATTTTGTCTCGTTTTTTGTACCAATTCTTTGGAGCAATGACGATCCTGTTTGAACTGTCAGAAAGCCACGCCCACCACCAGCCAAATAAGCTATTCGCGATAACAAAGTGCTTATATGATCTCATAAGCCTAAGGTCTTCGTATGCCTTGTCCATTCCGTTGATGTTGACACAAATTCCCGGGGGACTAATCGAAAGTCTTTTATTAACCCATTCAATATCATCGAAGAAGACATGGAAATGTGCTGAACTGATTTTTGCGTTTTCTGCATCGGGAGGATCTTTGAACTCAAAATCACGTCTAATCTCTGCTTACAGTCCCCTTGAAATATTTTTTACTCTGCCAATAGCCTTCCAGAAAAGTATTGTTTATTGCTTTGAATATCTGATCGGTAAATCGCGATCCTTTACAAAAAACGTATCCGGATTTCTGCAAAAGTCCCATTTTTCTTTTGATCTTTATTATCAACCGACAAATCGCGCTGTTTTCATTCCAGAAGCCATCAGGATGTCTTCTGCGGACGCAACACGTTCTTCAATATCGAATGCCGACAACATACACTTCCCTGGCGTTCCAGTCGTAATCCGTCTATTTGATCTTGGCATAGCAGATCCACGTGTATTGCCTCCGCCTCTTCAAGAAATATTCTATGAGATGGTTTTTCCCGTTACACGAGCAAGGGTTCTGGAGTCGGATATCGTATTTCACTCCATTCGTCTCCACAT
>CAYZWV010000087.1:0-4928 GCA_964482255.1 uncultured Methanocellaceae archaeon | reverse complement strand
TTCTCTATTAAACCAAAGTTTTTTCTTACTCTTTCTGCCATGTTTTACCTCCCAAGTGATAAAGTTTAATTCACTCCTATCTTATATAACTTTTGCACCATATCTAGGCGATTTTGGCTCATTAATACTTAAATTGATGAATAAAACAGAATATTGGAGGAAAAAGTACATGAGAGAGTCATTTTCATGGCCAGAAATTTACCTCCAAGCAAGTTCAAATCAGATATAGAGCCAATCTTTTGGGGATTTTTGCCTCCCACAGAGCATACTGAATTATTCATCGGGGTTTACAGACAATGCCCTTAATCTTTCGCCCTTTCAACTTATGTTGTGGTAACGGCTGATATCTCCAGAACTCATCGCTAGTTCTTGCTTCTATGATGGTTGCTGTATCTGAGCCACCACCTAGTTCATAACTCTTCACTTATCAGCTTTCGTTTCGCTATTTCCTATGCAATGCGACAGGATCCTCCTTACTTTAGAAAACTACAACGTCCTCGAAACGGTGACAGTTCTCGTCTTTAAGATCCGTGAGACTTACATGACAGGATAAGCTTTTAATAAACGTGTCTATAATTTTGGTATATAGTATTTCCCTACTGATAGTACCATCGAGGTAATCCCTTACCCAACTCCCACTGCAATACCATGTACCGGTGATATTGCCACCTTCATCCCCCACTGCTATGTGTATGGCATCTATATTCCAACCATCTCTGACTACATCAACAAAAGTGTGTGTTACATTTCCAATCTCTACTGCTAATTCTTCTTTAGTACTGGCATCGGATTCGTATGCTAATATTAGCGATTTATCTTTGCCGTACCCTCCCCCTCCCCATCCGATCACAATATGTGCGCTTGTAACATTGATGTCCTCCCTCGTCAGCATTGTTGTAACTAACGTTATGTAGTAATCATCATCGCTCGGTGAGATTGTTGGTGTGTTAGTTGGTTCAGGTGTGGGAGTTGATATGGGTGTTGGTGCGGGTGTGGGGGTTGGAGTGGATATAGGTGTTGGTGCGGGTGTGGGGGTTGGAGTGGATATAGGTGTTGGTGCGGGTGTTGGTGCGGGTTCAGGAGTGGGTGATGACGCTGGTTTTCGTGTAGGATTGGGTCCTGGCGTGGGCTCTGGAGATGATACACATCCTGAAACCCCGATAGTAGCTATAGCTCCAGCAATAGCAAGAGACTTGAGGAACTTGCGCCTTCCTATTTTAATAGTTCCTTCTAGTATATATCGCTCAAAATCTGACATAAATCTTTTACTTTTAATGCGCGTATATCTTTTAATGCATGTATATCTATCATAATATCTACCAAGCGAAAATTCTACAGTATATAGGGTGTAAGATATATAAATACATCTTCCAGATCAAGAAAAAATGGATATAAGAAACCTACAGATATTAATCAAAAAGACTGATAAAGAGGGCAAATATTAGCGAAATCTATCTTGAGTTTTGTTGACATGCTCGTTGGTACAAGTACCATGATGCATTCGAGTAGTGCATAGACGGCAAACATGAGCCTAAATGGTAGAAATCCTGTAGGAGAGGTAAAAATTTACCTAAATTTGGGAAAAAGAGATGGTTAGATTTAATTTAGAGGAGCTTTAAATTTCATAAAAAACCAAGATTAGCGCCATAGATAAGGTCTTTATCGTTGATTATCTAATGAATTAGTATGAAAATTCGCGAAATGGGAGAGAGGGCTATCATAGACAGGATATCAAATTCATTGCCACATAATGCAGTACTTAGTGCTGGAGAGGATGACTGTGCCGTCATAGACATAGGAGGCGATTACCTTCTACTTACTATTGACATGCTTCATAAAAGCACGGATTTCCCGGATAAGATGACACCTTGGCAGATCGGTTGGATGTCCGTGGCTGTAAATCTAAGCGATATCGCTGCTATGGGAGGACGCCCGATCGCTATTGCCACCGCATTGGGTCTTCCGGCTGATACAGAAATATCTTTTGTCGACGAGATAATCGAAGGAATGAATTTCTGTGCAAGAATGTTCAATACCAACATCGTTGGGGGGGATACTGATGAACACGATGAGCTAACGACCGTTTGTACAGCCTTAGGGCGTGTTAAAAAAGATGAGTTACTGAGGCGCAGCGGTGCCCAAATAGGTGATTTAGTCTGCGTGACCGGTGAATTAGGAACAGCAGAAGCAGGTCTACAGGCAATGAGCATGAATATTCCTGAGTGCGTCGAAAAAATACTGACCAAGAAGTTGTTCGAGCCACAGCCCAGAATTAATGAGGGCATAGCTCTGGCAAAATCGGGTGTTGTGACATCCATGATGGATATCAGCGATGGTCTCGCTCTCACATTATACGACCTGGGTAAATCAAGCAATAAAGGCTTCCTGATAGAGGAGGATAAGATACCACTATTAGATGAAACCAGAATAGTCTCTCCTGATATGGATTTGCCTTTATATGGTGGCGGTGATTTTGAGCTTCTCTTAACGGTACGACCGGATGGCATAGCAAAAGCAAAAAAGGTGTGTAACCTAACCATCGTCGGAGAGGTGACTTCTGGCGACATATTGATCAAAAGAAACGGAGTTATGTCCAAGATAGAGGCAAGAGGTCACGAGCACTTTAGTTGATTACATGAAAAAAGAGGCGATGATATGGGAAACCCTTGAGGATAGCAGGGTTATATGTCATTTGTGCGCCCATCAGTGCACCATCCCAGAGGGTAAAAGAGGAATATGTCGCGTCAGAGAGAGTCAAAATAGCAAGTTATACACTTTAATATATAACAGCGTCTCTTCGGTGAACGTAGACCCCATCGAGAAAAAACCATTGTTCCACTTTCACCCTGGGTCCGATGTATTCTCGCTTGGAACAGTGGGTTGCAATTTTAGTTGTAGACACTGCCAGAACTATGAGATTGCAGCCGCAAATGTTGATGAAGTGTCAACAAGGGAAATAACGCCAGAGGAATCTGTAGCGCTGGCGATTCAGCATGAATGTGAGGGCATAGCATGGACATACAACGAGCCTACCGTCTGGTTCGAATACACCTATGATTCAGCCCAATTAGCCAAGCAAGCAGGCCTATACACGGTCTATGTTACCAATGGTTACATGAGTGAAAGGGCACTGAGCAAGATAGCACCATACTTGGATGCAGCCAATGTGGATGTCAAGGCATTTGATGACGAGCACTATAAGCAAATCTGTAATGCCAGATTAAGTCCGGTACTCAGAACGTGTGAGCGCATGAAGCAGCATGGGATTCACTTGGAGATAACATACCTAGTGATTCCAGGATATAATGACGATCTCGATGGAATCAGGCAGTTTTCAGAATGGGTTCTAGACATCGGAGCAGATGTTCCAGTCCATTTCTCCCGTTTTTATCCTCAATATAAGATGACAAAAAACCCTCCGACGCCAATAAAAACCTTGGAAGATGCACATCGAATTGCCAGAGATTGTGGCATAGAGTACGTTTACCTTGGAAATGTGCATGGTCATCTATATGAGAGCACCTACTGCCCAAAATGTAATACTCTCCTCATCGAACGGCATGGTTATAACGTTATCAAAAAACTCACAAATAACAGATGCCCGAAATGTGGTTGGAGTATATGCATATACACTTAAGAATAAAGTATTTATATGTAAATATATCTAAAAATTTTCTGCCATATTTTAAAGTCAATGGTGCCTACTATAAGCGATTTTTATAAACCGATAGGCTTAAATTCCGTGCGAGCAATATAGTATAGATCAAAGACATAATACTTGTCTTTTTGAAAGTTTTCTTGGATTTTAGAGGAAAGAGAAATGGATGCTAAGAATGAAACTTATGATGCAAGCTATATCCAGGTGCTAGAAGGCCTCACTGCGGTGAGAAAAAGGCCCGCCATGTACATCGGCGACACCGGTCTTGATGGCTTACATCATCTGGTTTATGAAGCGGTAGATAATAGCATAGATGAAGCTCTGGTAGGTTTCTGTTGCAATATAGATGTCATAATTCATAAGAATAACAGCGTCACAGTGGATGATGATGGTAGGGGCATACCAGTGGGTTTAATTGAAAAGTATGATAAGTCCGCATTAGAGGTAGTTATGACCATGCTACACGCCGGGGGCAAGTTTGATGATAAGGGTTACAAGATCTCTGGAGGCTTGCATGGAGTTGGAATTTCGGTAGTCAACGCCCTATCAGAGTGGCTGGAAGTGGAAGCCAGAAGAGAGGGTAAGATATGTCATCAGCGCTATGAGCGCGGTGCTCCGGTATCTGAGCTGAAAGTAATCGGTGAGGCAAAGAATAGTGGTACGAAGATCACATTTAAGCCTGATAAGCAAATCTTTGAAACAATCGATTTCAGCTTCGATAACTTATCCAATAGACTTCGTGAGTTGGCTTTTTTGAATAGGGGCATCACAATATCAATCGTAGATGAGAGATCGGGCAAGAGAAACGTATTCCAGTATGATGGAGGCATCGTCTCCTTCGTACAACACCTGAATGAGAACAAGAATGTGCTACATAAGGAGCCAATATACTTTGAAAAGACGAGAGGTAAGAAGCAACTCGAGGTTGCTATGCAGTACAATGACGGCTATATGGAGAATATCTTTAGCTTTGTAAATAACATTAACACACACGAGGGTGGAACGCACCTGAGTGGTTTTAAAAGTGCGCTGACAAAGACCCTAAATGACTATGCCCGGAAGAACGATTTCTTGAAGGAGTTAAAGGGCAGCTTGGGCGGTGAGGACTCTAGGGAAGGGCTTGCTGCGATAATCAGCATTAAGATACCTGACCCGCAGTTCGAAGGTCAGACAAAAGCAAAGCTGGGAAACAGCGATGTAAGGGGCATAGTCGAGTCCATAGTCACCGATGAACTTAGTGATTTTCTTGAGGAGAACCCAAAGATAGCAG
>CAYZWV010000086.1:0-5063 GCA_964482255.1 uncultured Methanocellaceae archaeon | reverse complement strand
GACCGATCACCTGATCTATCAGGAGTTCTGGCACTTCTATATCCTTAGTAGCCTCGAACTTCAGTCCACCAAAAATATCGTTTTCATCGCCCATATTACCATATAAAATGGCATTCATGACCTATAAATCTATCACATCTTCAAGGGCTAGTGTCAGCACATCAACGATCGTAGACACAGGGGGCGCATAGCAAGTTTCAGCCATCAACATTTGCTTGGCAGTCATGCCACTTTTGATCGCCAGTGATAATGCATCTATTCGCTCCTTTACCCCTTCTTCTGAGATGATCTGTGCACCTATCAACCTTTTTTCAAAAAATAAAAGCTTTATGTTTATTTTCTTTGCATCTGGATAATAGCTTGACCTTGTAAACCCCTCTGCCTTTCCCTCTACAGGAGTCAATTCCACTTGCTTTGCTACGTTAGACGTAACTCCTACGGATCCGACTTGAAGATCACCTACCAAGCAGATAGTTGGATTGAGAACTGGATCAAACTCCGCACATCCACCACAGACGTTCTCTGCCACCACTTTGGCTTGCATCGCAGCAGAACTACCCCGAGTACTAAGGCATGGGCGATTGGTGATGTAATTCGTAACCTCAACACAATCACCGGCAGCATATATGTTCTCAGCCACCCTCATGGCTGAGTCAACCTTAATCCCGCCGGTATTGCCAACCTCTATGCCTGCTTGCCTTGAAAGACAAGTGTTTGGCCTAATACCCGCGCACAGGATCACCAAATCAGCTTTAACCACCTCTTTTCCAACGGTGACGAATTCTACGTGATCTGAACCGTTGATCGAGCCCAATGAAAACCCTGCCATAACTTTTACACCCAAACTCTCCAATTGATTCTGGACTGGGGTGGACATATCTGGATCCAGCATGTAAGGAAGCAAGTATGGGGCCTTCTCTATAACAGTGGTACCAATACCAACTTTGATAAATGCGGTGGCAGTCTCAAGACCGATTGGACCGGCGCCGACTATTACAACATTTTCTGTACTATTCATGGCTTCCTTAACTTTTTTGCCATCATTAAGATTTCTAAGAGTGTAAACACCCTTTTTGTCCATACCTGGAATTTGCGGAATTAAAGGAAGAGATCCAGTTGCTATTCCCAGTTTATCATAGTAGAATCGCTTTCCATTTGCAATGATCGATTTGGAGGGCAAATCAATTGCAGTGACTTCTGTATTGGTTCGAATGTTAATGCACTGGTTCTTATAATACTGAACATCGTGCATTATCAGATCTTCAAATGACGAAATCTTGCCCGACAGCACGAAAGGTATACCGCACGGCGAATAGGCTACTTGGTTGTCCTTGGTAAAAACGGTGATTTCCATATCTGGGTCTTTTTTCTTAACATAGGATGCTATGTGGATCCCAGCAACCCCGCCACCAATAACTATGAGCTTTTCTGGCATGTTATCCCCCTCCAGGCATAAAAGAATTTTTGTGAATAACGCAAGGCATGAACATTTTACGCTGCATTATACGTCTTTTATTCATTGCTTACACCTTCATCTCTAAAATCAAATAGTTTTGGAGATCTGAACTCTAATAGAAAATCTTTGATTCGCCCTTCTGCCAACTTTAAATATTCTTTATTTACCTCGTACCCAACATAATGGCGATTTGTCTTTATTGCTACTATTGCCGTTTGTCCACTTCCCATAAAAGGGTCCAGCACAACCTCTCCTTCAAACGTGTAAAGTTGAATTGGTCTATAGGGCAGTTCTAGGGGAAAAGGTGCTGGATGTCCAACAATACGAGCAGATTCCGCTGGGAATGTCCAGACGCTTTTAGTAAACTCAAGAAACTCTTCCTTAGATATTGTGCTTTTTCTTCTGGGAAGTTTTTCTCTCTTAAACGTACCTTTAGAAAAAATCAAGATATATTCATGAATGTCTCTTAAGGTTGGATTAACAGCAGAAAGCCAGCTACCCCAGGCGGTAGAAGGACTGGAACTTGAAGCTTTATTCCAGATAATTTCGCCTCTCATTAGAAAGCCAAAATTGAGCATATCCTCAGCGATAAAAGCATGAAGGGGAATATATGGCTTTCTTCCCAAATTGGCAATATTAATACAAACTCTACCTCCAGGAACTAGCACCCTGTAAACTTCTTTCCACACTCGTTTCAAGAATTGCCTATATTCTTCAAGAGTTAAATTTTCATCATATTCTTTTCCTACGTTGTAGGGCGGGGAAGTAACCATCAGATGAATACTATTGTCTGGCAATTCTTCCATGTTTTCACTGGTCTTACAAAAGATTTTATCTAAAAATTGTGGTAGGATGGGCTCCTCCATATATTCAATTCCAATCTTTTTCTCTAGTAGTAAGCCCTCATATAACTTGCTCGCATAAAAGGGGGTTGAGTCGTGATTTATTCTTCCTGTTGAACCGAATGAACTCGTTTTGGTGCCTCTTTTTCTTTTATTTTTATTGTATTCACTCTTTTTCATTACTCCCTCCAGTAAATAATCAAACCATCTTTTGTAAGGATTGCAGTCTATTTTTGTTCGTTGCCAATTTATTTCAATAATCTTGGCATCTTTCTTGAGATTTCTAATCCTGCAAGCTGAAATAAGTAAGGTATAACTCTTTTTATTTTGACCATAATTGCATCATCTTCAAATATCTCAGCTAGTCGATCTGATACCTTATTTATATTCCTTCCCTGGGCCCCTCATATAAAGAAATGGCATATATCCCCAATGTCACCATATCAATTAATTGTTATATCTATAAAATTGCTGATGAAATCTTTTTAATGGTGTAAAACAATTACGTCATGATGAAGATTATTGGTGGTCCCGCATCCCAATTGCTAGCAACTAGAGTTGCATCTGAGTTGAATTGTGAGCTTGCTCTGGTAGAATATAAAAGATTTCCTGATGGTGAAACATACGTACGCGTGTTAGATAAAATAGATGATGTGGCCATCATCCAAAGTATGGTTTCTGATGAAGATCTAATCTATCTATTGCAATTAATCGATGCATGCAGTGAGGCATCAGTTAGAGTTGTCATTCCTTATTTTGGATATGCTCGCCAAGGTAAACGATTCCAACCCGGTGAAGCTATTAGCGCAAAGGTTATGGCAAAAACGATTGAGGCAGATGAAATTTTAACGGTAAACATCCATGATCCATCCGTTTTGGATTATTTCAGCGGAAAAGCACATGATCTAGATGCAGCGCCGTTGATCGGAGAGCATATGCAATCGCTTGATCTCCAAAAACCGATCTTCATAGGGCCAGACGAATTTGCGGGATCGCTGGCAAGATCGGTTGCATCCGATCTAGGTGCGGATTACGATGTGCTAGAGAAAAAAAGGCTGAGTGGAGAGGAAGTGGAGATAAAAGCGAAACATCTGGATGTAGCGAACAGAGACGTTATAATTATCGACGACATGATCTCCACCGGGGGAACTATGGCTGAGGCAATAGAGCTACTCAGAAGGCAAAAGTCCAAGGATGTTTATATCGCTTGCGTACACCCCGTCTTGGCTAAGAACGCGGTTTGTAGGTTGTTCAAGGCAGGCGTAAAGGAAATCATTGCAACGGATACCATTGATAAGGGGGTTAGCATCATCAGCGTTGCACCTCTGATCGCCGGAGCTTTGGATTGATTCACAACAAGGCGTGATCAACAAAATCGAAGATTTAATTTAAGTAGAGAGCTTTTCATTGGGAGGATTTTTCGAGAAATATTTGAGCAAAATCGATAGACCGAGAGTTTCTAGGGCCTGAAAACTTAGCAAAGCCACACCTATACATGGTATGGGCGAAAATTTGAATTTGAGTGAGATACACACTTTTCAAGATCTAAACCATCTAAATTATTAATGGTAGGCACAATCATCCTTTCTATTTTTTTATATTTGCAGGGTTACCATTCTAGGATTAAACAGCGCTCACGAACTTGTTCGTAATGGTAGTTTTTTAGTAATATTTTCAGAAATATTTCGTCAAGAAATGGCAACTTGTTAAAAATTGTGAAAATTTTTGAGAATCGTTAGGATAATCTTTGCATTATTCATGATATTGCGTATTCAGTATGTTTTCATTCTTCGGAAACTTTGTCGAACTTGAATTCTTTTTGAATAACTGACCCCCATAATTCAAAAAAAGTTGTTGTTATTTATAATCAATCTTCTTGTCTTGTTTTGATCATAAATAAACTCATTATGGTCAAATTGGTGATTAGGACAAAGGAAATATAATATAATAAATAAATGCAAAACAGATTTTACTAGAGATTTAATGCTGGAAATAGATGGCTCATATGGAGAAGGTGGAGGTCAAATCCTCAGGACAAGCATCGCACTGTCGGCAGTTACAGGGATACCTGTTTACATTAAGAATATCAGGACAAAAAGACCAAATCCTGGATTGGCCGCTCAACATTTGGAGGCAGTAAAGTGCATTGCATTGCTAACAGATGCGGATGTTAGTGGATTAAAATTAGGATCCACAGAGTTGAAATTCTCCCCAAGTGAGATTAAAGGCGGGGAATATCATATAGACATTGGCACCGCAGGCAGCATAACTCTTTTCCTACAATGCCTGATGCCTGTGGCCATGAGAATTAAAGATGCCATTTCGATTAACATAAGAGGTGGCACAGATGTCGCATGGAGTCCCCCCATTGATCATCTCAGACATGTCATGCTACCTACGATAGCCAATATGGGATATGATGCTCGCATCGATTTAATCAAAAGAGGATATTATCCAAGAGGGGGAGGATTAGTGAAGGCGGTTATACGTCCCTCTGTTCTGAGCGGAGTTGTGCTACAGAGGGGAAAAATCGAAATTATGGGCATTTCCCACTGCTCAAGACTACCCGAGCATGTTGCAATGAGACAGGCAATGGCAGCAAAAGAAGCTTTAGCAGAAGGAACGTACGATGCCCAAATATCTACAGAATGTAGCCAATATGATTCCACCGGTAGCGGGATTACACTCTGGTGTCCTGGAATAGGCGGGAGCTCGCTTGGTGAAACGGGTAAACCTGCGGAGGAGGTTGGGAGAGAGGCTACAAG
>CAYZWV010000085.1:0-5134 GCA_964482255.1 uncultured Methanocellaceae archaeon | reverse complement strand
GCGTAGGGCAGGATAGGCTTGATAGTTTCGCCTGGCTCCTCTAACTTACGTGTTGGTCCTTGAAAATATCCGTGATCTATGGGCAAAAAAAGAGCCCTACCATCAGGTTGAATTAGCCTTGAAAGCCTGTTTTCCATACCCCAATCCATATATGTGCACCTCTTCTTTACATGCTCTTATTTTATTTTATGGTATTTTAGTCTTCAGGTCTAACGATTAAATAACCCTTTTCAATAAGCCAATGATGAAACTGCCGTGCGGTAAATTTACAATCAGTTTTACAAGTTTGCCTTATTTTTTGATATTCTTCAGAATCTATTTTTTGGGCGTTTAAAGCTAACTGTACCGGACACATCACATCTTTACAAAATTCCCTCTTTTTATAATCCACATATCCAACGATTGACATGGTGAACGATAAGTATTCTTAATTCCGATATTTAAAGATAGCTCTACTTGTTTTTCTAAACTTTCTACTAGACCAATTTTGATGTCTTTTAATATGAAGTGGTATCTCTAAAAGCTGAATTTTTGAAATTAGTCTTCATATCTGAATTTTTCTAAATAAATAAGAGCCGAAGGTCACCATAAAAACGGTGAATCCAGCTAGCACGATAAAACAAAAATAGGGGTTTATTTGAGAAGTTCCCAATAGGCCGTATCTTATGCCTTCAACACCATAGGCCAATGGGTCTATCAATGTAAGGGGCTTAATCCAAGATGGTAGGCTATTTAGGGGAAATAGTGCCCCTGAAAGCCCGAAGATGGGAAAGATCACGAAATTAATAATGAGCTGGAAACCATGCATATCATCCATTTTTGATGCTATCGCTATGCCAAAAGCAGTAAAAGAAAGCCCTATGAGCACCATAAAAGCACATGCAACTAAAAATCCATATAGGTTTGATATGTTCAGTCCCAAAAACAATGAAAAAACAAGTATGATAAGACCTTGAATAAGCGAGGTTGTTGCACCGCCCAGCGTCTGGCCCAGCATAATCTCCATTCTTGAGACAGGCGCAACTAACGTTTCTTTCAGGAATCCAAACTGCTTGTCCCAGATTATTTGAATCCCTGAAAACACTGATGTGAACAGGACGCTCATGGAGATTATTCCTGGAATAATAAATCCCATATAATCTTGCCCCATACCTGGAAGGTTGACAACTGAGTTAAGCCCAAAGCCCAATACCAGCAAAAAGAACAGAGGCATTCCCAAGCTACCGATGATCCTGCTTCTGGAGCGAATATAACGTTTGATGTGCCTTAGCCAGATTGTATATACTACATCCACTGTTATCTCCTCTTCCATAACCTACGACGCATTAGCATGTGTTCTCTGCCGTTGATTTCCTGGTCTCTTATGGTTTTCCCTGTAAAATTCAAAAAGACATCTTCAAGAGTTGGTTTGTGAATGGAAAGGGACTCTATATCAATATTATTGTGAGACGATAGACTGACGATTTCCGTAATATGTTTTTCTGCATTTTCAAGATTAATTGTGACAAAGCCGCCGTTGCTCTCAATATTTTTAACCCAAGAGGCTTTAATTTTAGAATAAATTTTATCCACATCAGGGGATTTTATTGTAATAACATCCCCGCCCAGATCTTCTTTTAATTTTTGTGGAGTGTCCAAGGCGATGATCTTTCCCATATCTATTATTGCGACTCTCTCGCAAAGCTTGTCAGCCTCATCCATGTAATGGGTTGTTAGTATGATGGTGATGCCCTTTTCTTTGTTTAGGTTCTCGATATACTGCCAGAGATGGTTTCTTGTTTGAGGGTCCAAACCAAGGGTGGGTTCATCAAGAAATAGCACTTTTGGATGGTGTAGCAGTCCCCTTGCTATCTCCAAGCGACGTCTCATTCCGCCTGAAAATGTTTTCACTAAACTATCCTTTCTATCCTCCAATTCGACAAGTTTCAAAAGCTCTTCTGTTCTTTCTTGACGTAGGTTTTTAGGGATACGGTAAAGGCGACCGTGAAAATCCATGTTCTCGTAGGCGGTTAGCTCCTCATCCAGGCTCTGGTCCTGAAAAACGATCCCGATGGATTTTCTCACGCCGTCCTCATCTTTCAATATATCCAGGTCATTCACGATTGCTGTGCCAGAGGTCGGCTTCAATGTCGTCGAAAGCATGGAGAGTATGGTGGTTTTGCCTGCCCCGTTAGGACCGAGCAAGCCGAAAATTTCCCCTGTTTCTATGTCAAAGGATACATTATCGACTGCAACGAGTCCATCGAATTCTTTGGTCAGATTTTCAACCTTTATGGCAAACACTTTATTCAATCCTCTTTAAATCCTCAAGACATTTTTCGAGAATCTCTGCTGCTTGATTCTTCTTGTCAGGAGGTAAGTGAGCTATAATATCCTTTATCTCAAAAATCAAGCCCTTCGTTGTTACTTCGCCTTCCCCGAAAATGTCAGTAAACAGATTCTTAAACTGGAAAAGTTTCTCTCTCGATTCCCTTCTGTGTTCCCTTATGCCGAGCAACGTTTCTTTTCCTTTGGCGGTAAGTTCAAAAATATTTTTGGAGCGCTTGCCTTTTTCTGCAACTTGTATCAGTTCTTCGTCCTCCAACTGCCTCAGGATAGGGTACAGGGTTCCCTTGCTTGGCACCCATAATCCCTTGGTCTTTCGCTCTATCTCCTTCAGCAGGTCATAGCCTGACTTTGGCTCTTTGTTCAGAGAGTGAAGAATAAACAGGGTAAGCAAACCTCTTCCTTTCCCTTTACCGCCATGAGAATGAAATCTCCAAGGACCAAACATGACCCTATATAGTATCAAAACAACTATTTAAATATTTCGCATTCGAACCGTTCGGTGTCGAAATAAGAAGGTAAAGGATGGTCTACTTTCTTCTAAGGGTCAATTAGTTTTTTTACACTTGATCAATAGTTTCTTACACTTCTCCCATCGTTCTGGTTTTTTACGCTTCTTCCATAGTTCTCGAATTTTATTAACGTCAGTTAATTCTCCATAAATTATGTCCTTTATGATTCCATCCATGTGTCCCTTTTGTATAATTGCAATGGGTACTGCAAGACCTGCCGCCAACAAACAAATAACAATCATAAGAGAAACGATTACCCGAGGAAATGGGCTATAGGTATCAAGAGATTTTGAGGCTACAAGTGCTAAAATTAGTGCAACCATTAACAAGGTAATTTCGACAGATTGATAGGATTGACTACTCAAAAACAATATCCAATCTTTAAGTTCAAGTGGCGAATTATTCTCCGCTAAATTTTCTTTTGGTTTATCTTCATTTTTCTCGCACATTTTTTCACCATTCGAATCTTATGATTTCCGAGCAATCCATTTTATCATGACATCACTTCAGGCTCTAACCCTATTCCATCTCACCTTCTAAAATCTTTTTCAGATTTTCTCCTTCTTCTTTTACATGTTTTTTGCCAACCGCAATTAAAGTCTCCATATTTTTATAATCATGGTGATGGAAAATGGGTATTAATTTACGCATAATTCCTTCAGCTCTTACATAACTTACAGCAGTAAAAACTGAGTTTGAACCTTTGGGCTCTATTAGCCATTCAAATCCTGGGGAAGCTATCGATGCGGGGAAAGCATTTTTGAACACAATCTTTCTGTATGGAATAACCTGGCCGATTGTTCCCTTACCTTTCATCAATTTTCCGTGCACATATTCTTCACCATACCATTCAGAACCAGTTTCCATCGGCTTTCCTTTAGTCCACTTGAATAAAACATGGTCTTCAGGATGCCAAGTCTTGTAATTTTGTTCAAGGTTGGTGAAAAATTCCCAAATTTTTTCAGGTGTCGTTTTTATTTCTATGGAGTCTTTTAATACCAATTGTTTGAATATGCTCATTTGTACCTCCGACAAAACTTTAATAATTTATGGGACTGGGAATGTGAATTTATTTTCGCTCATTTTATTCTTACTTTACTCTATTTAGTTCCGTCCATAATTTTTTATGCTCTTTATATCAGCATTCGAACCTGCCAGTTGTTATCGTTGCTTACTCTCCTTTTGACTTGGAAGTATGCTGTTCCATCAACACCTTGGCGATATAATGTACTATCGCTTTATCATTGCCTTTGTCTCCCTCTTCGACCGCTTCATAATATTTCATCTTGTCCCTTAGCTCTATGTAAAACATCGGAAATTCGTTCTTCATTAGTATCCAGTTCATTACAACTCTGGATGTCCTCCCATTGCCATCAGCAAACGGATGAATCCTTACTAATTTGTTGTGCAGGATTGAGCCTAATTCAACAGGGTGCAGTTTCTTCTTGGCAGAATAATACCACTGGAAGACTTTTTTCATTTCTTCTTTGACCTTTTTGTGTGTTGGGGGAATCCACTCAGAACCAGATATGCTTACTTCATGATCCCTGTAACTACCAATAATCTTGCAGTCAGTGTTCTTGGTGAGCAATTCATGAATCTTCAGCAAAAACTTCTGATTAAACTCTCCGCCATACCCTTCCATAAATTCATAGCAGTGTTTTGAGTTGATTGCTTCATTGTAATCATTAGGGGTGGTACCGGCAGGGATTATGTTCTCGGTTAAAATCATGCTTGTTTCACGAAGGCTTAAACGGTTGCCTTCAATAGCATTTGAGTTATAGGTAAAACTCACGACAAAGTCTTCTTCGTATTTCTTTTTCTCAACAGCACTTAGTTTCCCGTACCATTTGTTAAAAACTTCTTTCAAATCCTGCAATTTCTCTGCTTCCTCATCGCTCAGGTAAGCGTATTTAGAGGCAGGCTTCATGAGACCTTTTTTTAGTGCATCTGCTTCAATCTCTTCAATTGCTTTCTTTTTCTGCTCTTTAGAAGGGGGGTTGCCACCCACATACCTTCTTATTTTCTTCCACTTTTTTCCACTAACTCTAAAATTCTTCGTGAGATAGTAATAGGTCTTGCTTCCCCTCTCAATCTTCTCCAGATAAACCATGCATGTTTATATGGGCACAAGAATATATAAAGTTATTGAATTTTATGAAAATGAGTGCCCTTATAAAGAATAAATTTTCTCCGGTGTATGGTCACGAAGAACTATAACTATTACTATTTTTGTTTAGGTTTGTGCCCTTACAAGTTCATTGAGCATCCCAGCAAAAGCTCGCATTCGTCTTCAT
>CAYZWV010000084.1:0-5404 GCA_964482255.1 uncultured Methanocellaceae archaeon | reverse complement strand
GAATAAGAGTGCGCTTGATCGGAATTGATGCGCCCGAATCAGATGAGGAGTATTACACAGAGGGGAAGGTGTTTCTAGAGGATATGATATTGTATAAAGAGGTTGGGTTGGAGGAAGACATTCCTGACAAAGACATGTATGGTCGATCTCTAAGATATGTTTGGCTTAACAATGAGTTGGTTAATGCAGAAATAGTCAGAGCAGGTTGGGCTATCGCGATGCAGTATGAACCCACCACCAAGTACTCAGATCTGATCGCAGAAGCCGAACAAGAAGCCATAGAAGGTCAAGTTGGGATATGGGGGGCTACAACACATATTTCCACGCCAACTCCAAAAACTTCAACACCTCCACTTACACCTACTCCAAAACCTCCAACTGAACCTACACCCACTCCAACTCCAACGCCAACATCAACTCCTGTACCAAAACCGACATTTACGCCTACACCGATACCAACGCCAATGCTCACTCCGACACCTGAGCCTATACCAGCTCCAACACCAAAACCAACACCAAAGGCGACGCCCACTACAACTCCAACTTCAACCCAGACGCCACAAATAGTGATCAACGAGTTTGAGCAAAATCCTGCTGGAAATGATTCGGGAAATGAGTGGGTTGAGCTTTACAATCCCACCACGATCAACCTAAACATAAGTGAATGGACATTATCCACAACCCACGGAACAACAGTAACTATCACTATACCCCCAGAAACCATAATATCTGCAAATGGGTACTGGGTCTACACTCACAGCAAACAATGGTTGGACAATAAAGATGAGTCTATCGTTTTAATAGATTTATATGGAAATGAGATAGATAGAACATTAATGGGGAGTGATGACAAGGATGATAGTTATAGTTGGGGGAGATCTCCCAATGGAGAGGATATAAATTCTGACACAGATTGGAAATTTCAAGTATCCACTCAAGGAGAGCCCAATTCATAACAGCGAAACCTCATTTTTTGTTTAAAGGATTTGATTTATTGACACTTGTTATTCCAAATTAAGTTTGACATCGCGATCTTCATGTATTCAAAGGCTAAATAACCAAATATGCCTGAGATATTGATCCATCTTGTGTTGGCATCTGTACTTTTTGGATTTTTGCTGGGCATTATCACAGGGTTAACTCCAGGACTTCATGTCAACAATGTCGCTTTGCTACTTTTAGCATTCTCACCTTTTTTACTTAAATATGGATTTGCCCCCCTCCACATTGCGATTATCATAGTTGCGAATTCAGTTACACATACATTCCTGGACTTCGTTCCATCAATATTTCTTGGCGCTCCAGAAGCGGACACTGCGCTTGCTGTGCTTCCTGGACATAGGTTATTACTAGAGGGGCACGGCATAGAGGCGATCAAGCTATCCGCATTAGGTAGTGCGGGCTCTGTTGTAGTAGCATTATTACTGGTGATTCCTCTTGCCATCTTGTTCCAAAATACCTATGACGCCATTAGCCAGTATATGGGCTGGATCTTGCTGTTCATCGTGATAGTCATGATATGGACGGAACGTGGAGATATGATTGAAAGCCTGTTTACGCGTTTCAGATATAAAGTATTTGCCATAGTAGTCTTCATTTTATCTGGATTTCTAGGCATTTTCTCGTTCACAAGAGTTTTTTTAGTGACACCAGTAATAACTTTCGGCGAACCATCTATATTGTTCCCGTTGCTCTCAGGATTGTTTGGATCGAGCATGCTCCTTATCAGTTTACTAACCCAAACAGAAGTCCCAGTTCAAATACGGACAGGGTTCAAGCTGTCTAAAGAAAAGATAGCAAGAGGTATTTTTACCGGAAGCTTGGCTGGATCGCTTGTGTCATGGCTGCCAGGTGTCTCATCGGCAGTTGCAACCGTGGTAGCACGATTGATGATCCGTGAAGATGATGAAGAAAATTCTGCGCGAGAGTTCATCGTTGCCGTCAGTGGAGTTAACACGTCTAATGTTGTAATAATTGCACCATAAATAATATGGGAAAAAGGATATCATAAAGGGTTAATTACTTATATATGACATACATAAGGTAATATATAAGGTAATACAAGTATGAAGTTCAGAACTAAGTTATGGAGACGAGGGAAGATGAGTTTTGCGACGACAATTCCTCGCATAGTCTTATTGAATTTGGATCCCGAGTCCAAGGATTATAAGGTCGTCTGGGAGTTCAATGAGAAGGTTGGTAAGTGGACTGTGGGTTTCGAGGAAACGGTGTGAAAAAAGAGAATTGTACTGTAGAATTTTCGGTTGTTAGTTTCAACAAGACTACTAATTCTATGGGACTAATGCCTCTCACTCCACAGCATTTTCAATAGAACCTAAAAATTATCATCAACCAAAAGATTCAACAGAACCTTATTCCTATAAAGTACTAAGGTTCTTTTGGAAGTGTAGCAAATGAGTTTATTCGGACAAATGGAATTAAAACATTCAATAGAAATAAATACCACACCTGAAAAAATTTGGGAATTTTTCTATAACATTGAAAAGAACTATAAGACTTGGCATCCTGAAGACCATATTTTATTCAAGTGGACTAAAGGAAGACCATTGGAAGAAGACTCTACCTTTTATGCCGAACAATATGTGATGGGGAAAATAACAAAATATAAAGGAACTATTGTTGAAATTGTTCCAGATAGAAAAATTGTATCCAAATTTTCTTTCCCTATCTCGTTAGTATCTCCTAAGATTGAATGGCTAATTGAGCCTAAAGGTTCAAATTCTGTTTTTACGGCTGTAACCTATATGAGAGCTGGAAGTTTATTGAGTAAAATTTTTAAAAAAGGAATGAAGACTTTAATTGAGGCCCATGATAAACATGTGGCAGAGGAAGGAGAAAATCTCAAAAAGATTTTAGAAAAATAAAATTAAATATTTCCGCGAATATCAATCAAATTTCCCATAGGGGCCTTTCCAGTTATCAGCGATTTTAACAAATTTGCCATATCCATTTTTTCTGATAAATTCTATTGATTGCTTGTATTTTTTATATTTGTATCCACTTTTATCATGAAAACTCTGGATTATTTTGCAGGTGGAGTAATCTGGGCAATCGGCACATGTTTCAAATTTTTTATCCTTAAAGCAGCATACCTTTATTTTACATTTGGCTTTAGTGATCTCTCTTTCTCCGCTTTCGTATCCCAACTTGCAACCACTGCAACTGCTTCCTGAAATAGATGCACGACAGGTTTTACAATAAGCACCACAACAGCCTATCTCTCTTATTGACATTATTTGCTATTCAGCCTCTATTTTTTTAAGCATGTCCCCCAACTCCTTATATCCAAATCCCATCTAAAAATATCCTTACTATTGTCTTACTACCCAATCATCTACTTGGTTGGGTGGACTTTATTTTCGGAACTACTAATGCCATATTTATGAAACCATTAATAAAATAGCATTTTTGCCATCATTTCCGGCAAAAACTTAAATAAATATTTAAATCTTAAAAGACAGACCATCAAGAATAAAATTAGTAGATATTAATTACCATTTTTAGCATCCTCTCTAGATTTCTGTAGAATTTTTTTGGTTGGTAGTTTTAACAAGACAACCAGACTAATGTCTCTCATCCACTGCATTTTCAAGAGAACTGGTTAGGGAAAGACTTATATTTGTTTAGATGAAGGCTTTCTACAAGACCAAAAAAGGCAATTCTCTTAGGAGAATAAAGCCTATGAAAAACAAAATCACAAAGCTTTGTGCTTTGTTTATAATTTTTGCAGTTGGGTTCAGTTCACTTAACGGTATAGCGATTGTAGCGAATAACCCAGTAAACCCAACGGGTGATGCCCCGGAAGGACGGGTGAATAACACATCACCCAACTTCACAATATCTTCACCATCTATAATCTACGTCCCTGATGATTATTCAACGATCCAAGCAGCCATTGATAATGCAAGCACTGGAGATACCATAATCGTGAGAGACGGGACTTACACTGAAAACATAGATGTAGACAAGCGTTTAACCATAGAATCTGAGAATGATTCTGATTTTACCGTGGTTCAAGCTCAAAATTCAAATGATCATGTCTTTAATGTAACTGCAAACTACGTAAATATAACAGGATTCACTATCGAAAATGCAACTGGAGAAGAGAAGGCTGGAATTTATCTTTATGGTATAGAGCACTGCAACATCACGAACAACATCATATCGAATAGTAATTCTGGCATCTATCTAAACTCAACACACAACAGTGTGATGGATAACAACACGGTTTCAGATAGTGGAGCAGGAATATCCTTAGAGAATTCCACCCATAACAACGTGACGAATAATAATGTTAGTAATGCCAATTGGGCTATCGCCCTGTGGCAATCCAGCCACTTCAATAGGGTTATAAACAACACAATATTTAATACGACTGGTATTGACACCGCGCATGGCGTTATGGGTTTTGCCATTGAGATGATGGGTTCTAGCAACAATCTGATAGATAACAATTATGTTTCCAATACAACGGCATATGGAACGAGTGCATTTGCTGTAGGTATTTATATAGGAACTTATTATGGACCTGCCAACGATAACACAATAACAAACAATGAGATATATGGTACAACGGCATCTGGAGAAAATGCGATTGGGGTTGGAATATATGTAGATTCTGCAAACAATAATACACTAATCAATAACATTCTAAACTCGAATGAGAGGGGTGTAATGCTCTATAACTCTGCAAGCAACAATACACTCACGAGCAACAACGCCTCGAACAACGACTATGGAATCTTCCTCTCCTCTTCCAACAGCAATGTCATATCAAACAACACCGTCAACTCGAACAACTACGATGGAGTCCTCTTCTACTCTTCCAACGACAATACTTTATCAAACAACACCGTCAACTCGAACAACTGCAATGGAATTCGTCTCGACTCTTCCAACGACAATACTTTATCAAACAACACCGTCAACTCGAACAGCTTCAGTGGAATTGACCTAGACTCTTCCGGCAACAACACCATATCAAACAATACCGCCAACTCGAACAACTACTATGGAATCCGCCTCTACTCTTCCAGCAACAACACCATCTACAACAACTACCTCAACAACACGAACAACGCATACGACGATGGGAGCAATACCTGGAACATCAGTAAGATAGAAGGAACAAACATAATTGGCGGATCCTATCTTGGAGGAAACTACTGGAGCGATTATACTGGCGAAGATTTAGATGGAGATGGACTTGGAGATGCAACTTACAACATTTCAGGTGGCACAAACAAGGATTACTTGCCACTTGTAGAACCAACTGCGACTTCTGTTTTTGATACTGGCTCTGGCACAACACCGAGCCTCTCAGGCACACACAACGGCACGATCATCATGTCATCCCATGTCAATGTCTCTTACATGTACACCT
>CAYZWV010000083.1:0-5406 GCA_964482255.1 uncultured Methanocellaceae archaeon | reverse complement strand
GTTTGGTCAGGGCAGTAATGGGTATTCCTGCCTATAATATTGATGGCGGGAAAATATTGGTTGATGGAGAGGAAATAAACTATCTCTCCCTATATAAAAGGGCAAAGCTGGGAATAGGTCTTGCATTTCAAGACTCTCCGACGATAAGGGGTGTGAAGCTAGGCGATCTTATTCGACTATGTGGTAATGGAGAGGTCGATAAATATATAATGAGAAGTTCATTGAGGACAGATTTCAAGAATAGGGATGTTAACCTCGGATTTTCTGGTGGTGAAAAAAAGAGAAGTGAGCTGGCTCAGCTGTTTGCGATGAAACCCAAATTGCTTTTATTAGACGAAATCGATTCTGGTATAGATATTGAGGGCTTAGAATCACTTGGGAGGGAGATAGATTCGTTTTTAGCTGAAAATGGTCGTTCGACCATTATGATCACACACCTTGGTCATATTCTGAGGTATGTTGATGCGGATAGAGCACACGTCCTCCTTGATGGAAGAATAGTCCGCTCTGGAGTTCCCGAAGAGATTATTGATCAAATCAAAGAGAGAGGATTTGGTGATGCCAATGAATGAGTGGAAAGAAAAAGCAGAAAAAGCCATAGAAAAACCTGCACCCCTCGGCGCAAACATCGATCTTAGTGAGTATAGCAAGACTGTCAAAGAATGGGGTGATGTTTCCAATTTATCTGAACTACCAGAAGAAATCAAAAGAAACGCTTTATTAGCAGGCGTTGTGAGTGATGAGAGATTCAGGTGTGGTACATATTTTCAGTTAGATCACTCAGCGATCTTTGAAAAGGTCAGAGAGGAATTCAAGGGAAAAGTCGAGATCATGAACACCAAAAAGGCGATGGAAGAGTACGATTGGGTGAAGGATTATTGGTGGAAAGCTGTGCCAGTTGATACCGATAAATACACTGCTCAAGCAGAACTGGAATGGGATTATGGTTATTTCCTGAGGGCTTTACCAAGTGCTAAGGTTACATTTCCAATGCAATCTTGTTTGTTCATCTCTCAACATGGTATCGATCAAAATGTGCATAACCTGATCATAGCAGAGGAGGGGAGCGAAGTTCAAATCATCACTGGCTGTACTGCGTATGATTTGAGAAAAGGGTTACACATCGGAATAAGTGAGTTCTTTGTGAAGAAGAACGCAAAACTCACTTTTACGATGATTCATAGATGGGCTCCCAAATTGGATGTTAGGCCAAGAGCTGTTGCAATTCTGGAGGATGGAGCCACGTTTACAAACAATTACATCTGCCTCAATCCGGTGAAATCGATACAACTCTACCCAACCGCATATTGTAATGGGAAGAACAGCGTAGCCAATCTTAACACCATCGTACTTGGGGCTGAAAGTTCTGACATCGATGTTGGAGGCAGAGTAGTTCTCAGAGGGGAGAATAGTAGAGGTCAAGTACTAACCAGGTGTGTGGGAAAAGATAGTTCGAAGATACATGCAAGAGGGCAGATAATCGGAGAGAGCAATGGTGGGGCACATATAGACTGCAGAGGGCTTATCATTTCGGATAGGGCGAGCATCTACGCTATTCCTTTGTTGGATGGACTTGTAAAGGGCTGTGAACTGTCACATGAGGCAGCAGTTGGTAGAATCAAGGATGAAGAGCTGTGGTATCTCATGTCAAGGGGATTAACAGAGGAGGAAGCAACATCTTTGATAATTAAGGGCTATCTCGACCCTGGTATTTTTGGATTACCAAGGGAACTAGAAAATGATATCAGACAAGTGACCGAAATGTCAGTTAAAGAAGTGATGTGAATGGACGAGATACAAGTCTCCAAGGCGATAACAGAAAGCTTTGCAAAAGAGCTTGTAGATTCAATGGAACTAGATGTTGCTATAGCAGGAGCAGGCCCAGCTGGAATGACATCCGCATATTATCTTGCAAAAGAGGGGGCGAAGGTTGCAATCTTTGAAAGAAAACTCAGCGTTGGTGGCGGAATGTGGGGCGGAGGCATGATGTTTCCTCATATCGTCGTTCAAGATGCTGGCAAGGAAATATTGGATGAATTTGGTGTTCGAACAGAGGAGTGGGAAAAAGGTTATTGGGTTGCAGGTTCCATAGAAGCGGTGTCAACAATTTGTTCTAAGACGGTAAAGGCCGGAGCAAAAATATTCAACTTGATTGGCGTTGAAGACGTGATGATAAGAGAGGACGATATGATACGTGGCTTTGTGCTAAACTGGAGTTCCGTTGCGGAAGCAAGATTGCACGTAGACCCCCTAGCCATCAGGTCAAAAATGGTCATAGATGCCACAGGGCACGACTCTGAGATCGCTAGGGTAATAGTGAGAAAAATAGGCGCAAAGCTTCGCACCAAAACGGGCGCTGTAATAGGAGAGAAGCCCATGTGGGCTGAGGTTGGTGAGAAAGATATAGCGGGAAACACCAGAGAGGTTTACCCTGGTTTGATCGTGGCTGGAATGGCAGCCAATGCTGTTTTCGGCTCTTCAAGAATGGGAGCCATATTTGGCGGCATGCTTTTATCCTGAAAGATGAGCGCAGAGTTAGCACTAAAAAAGGTGAAGTAATTGGAAGATATGGATAGAATAAAGAGATACATGGAAAAATTTGAGGGCGAAAAGGTCGCAGTTGCCTATTCTGGAGGGGTTGACAGCTCTCTGGTTGCCTATGCAGCCAAGGAAATCGCCGATGCTGTTACGATTAAGTCAGAGTTCGTTCCCGATTACGTCATAGATGAGGCTAAGAAGTTTGCAGAAAAGTTTGGTCTTAGACATAAAATTCTAAACGTCAGCGTCCTTGAGGATGAGATTAAGGCCAATCCTCCAAACAGGTGTTATCTCTGCAAGAAAGGGATCATCGAAGAGCTAAAGAATCTGGGATACGATATCATCATGGATGGCACCAATGCAGACGACTTGCATGAGGAAAGACCTGGTTTAAAAGCAAAAAAAGAAGAAGGCGTTATTTCGCCATTGGCGGATCTTGGATTGGGTAAAAGGGAAATAAGAAGCATCATGGCTGATGTTGATGAAAAGGTTGCAAGAAAACTTTCAGAATCTTGCTTGGCGACTAGAGTTCCTTTTAACTCCGAAGTGACGCCGGAGAGATTAAAAAGGATACAAAAAGCAGAGGAAATCATCAGATCGATAGGTTTGAGCTCTATTAGGGTGCGAGATCATTTCCCAGTAGCCAGAATAGAGGTTCCAAGAGATGAGTTTGACATGGTGCTGGACGCAGAGGGGTTGGCTCCAGAACTCAAGCGTCTTGGGTATACGTTCGTGACCATGGATATAGAGGGGTATAGAACATGAGACTTCAGTTCAAGCATTGCGATTATATAATGGAAAGTAAAGAAAAAGGCAAAGTCATAGATAATTGAAGATCTGAGTAGCAACAAAGAGGACTCTGTTGATGAGGCTTTAGCCGTTTTTGTGGCTTCCAAAGGAGTTGACCAGAAAAATCCTCAAGAAGTTATCCAGAAATCAGTGGAATCGACAGGAGACTTTACAGACCAGATTAAAGTCAAAAGAGTCGTTTTATTTTCATATGTACATCTATCTCCCAGATCTTTAATTCCCCGAACCCTTACCACCAGCTGAGTTTGCTTTCAATTGTTTGAAAAAAAAACTGGAAAAAGGCTTTGGAAAGAAAAGGATATGAAGTTTGAAGGGTGCCGTTCGGTTGGTATGAAATGCATGATCAAGATGCAAAAGGCATCTTGTATCCGAGCTTTGAGAATGATGAGGTGACCGTATGGCAAACGAGCGAGCCATAAAACAATTATTTGATGGGTTGTTCGCATTGACCGACCTTAGAATGATATTCAGAGAGTCCACTCCTACGCACGATTTTTCTGAGGAGCAGAAGAAAAGAGCAAAGGAGGCCTTAGGCCGGGCAAGAAAAGCGATAGCAGATCTCGAAAAGGAGTTGAACCCATGAGGGATTATGTGGTAGATGATATAGAAACGAGAGCAAGGGAAGAGCTATTCATAAATATGCATCCAATCCAGGCGGCTGGAAGATTGACTCCAGAAGCAATGAAAGCCTTAATCGCCTATGGTGATGGTTATTCAACTTGTGATTGGTGTAGAGCCCCCTTCAGATTAGATAAAATTTCAAGACCCCCAATTGATGAGTTTCATGCTGAATTAGCAAAATTTTTGGGAATGGATCAAGCAAGGGTTGTTCCTGGAGCAAGAAGGGGCTTTCAAGCAGTCGTCTCCTCAATTATCCAAAAGGGGGACTCTATCGTTCTATCCTCTCTAGCACATTATACTGAATTTTTAGTAGTAGAAGATGCCAATGGAGCGGTCAAAGAGATACCCTTAAATGAAAAGAACGTGATAACCGCTGACGCAACCGCCAAAAAAATAGAGGATGTTAAAAAAGAGACAGGGAAACTACCAAAACTGATAATGATGGATCATATCGACTATTTGTTTGGAAATGAACACGATATCTATGGAATAGCAAAGGTAGCGAAAGAATACGATATCCCCTTCCTTTACAATGGTGCCTACACGATAGGCGTGATGCCTATTGATGGTAAAAAGATGGGTGCTGATTTTCTAGTCGGCTCTGGTCATAAGAGTTTTGCATCTCCTGCCCCATCCGGAATAGTTGCAACTAATGATGAATGGGCAGGTAAAATATTCAGAACGACAGAAATGGTTGGAGATCTAACTCAGAGGAGATTTGGAATTAAAGAAGTTGAAATGCTTGGTTGCACCCTAATGGGTAGCAATTTGATTGGAATGATGGCATCCTTTCCCAGAGTAAAAGAAAGGATCAAAAATTGGGATGAGGAAGTTAAAAAGAGCAATTATTTCCTTGACGGATTCTTAGAAATTAAGGGAAACAAGGTTCTGAGCGAGTTGCCGAGGAAGCATACTTTGACAAAGGTGGACACTATAGGAAGCTTTGATAAGATCGCACGAACACATAAACGAAGGGGATTCTTCTTTAGTGATGAGTTAAAGGACAGGGGCATAGTAGGAGAGTTTCCAGGAGCTACAAGGATTTGGAAGCTCAACACCTATGGCTTGACTTGGGATCAAATAAAATATCTAATTAACGCTTTCAAAGAAATTGCTGAGAAATATGGAATTGGCTAAGTGATTCCTCGAAGAATCTTTAGCAAGTCTGCCTTTGTTACTATTCCGGCTACTACTCCTTTTTTTGTTGTTAATACTGCAGGACTATATTGCAGAAGTGTTGTTATGACTTCAATAGGTGTATCTTCGCCTACCTGTGGGAATCCCTTTTCCATTAACTCCCCTACACGCATTTCTAGCAACTTCTTAAGATCCCTTTTTTCTGCGAGGTAATTGGTAGTTAAACCCTCGGTAATACTCCCAACAGGCGTATTTTCATCATATACTGGCAGCTGTGAGATATCATATTTTTGCATGAGC
>CAYZWV010000082.1:0-5459 GCA_964482255.1 uncultured Methanocellaceae archaeon | reverse complement strand
GCCGCATATCCGCCGATATTTTTTGTTATGACAAGTGTGTTCATCTTTTTCCTTTCAGCATACACTGCAGCAGTTATGCCCGCTGGACCTGCTCCAGCGATTATTAGGTCATACATTACTTAGCTCCATTTCTATTGCTTCTCTATCAAAACCAACAATGATCTTTTCATTGATTTCAATTTGAGGGACCCCCATTTGTCCAGATTTTTTAATCATCTCTTCCGCGGCTTTGCTATCCACTGAAACATCTATATCTTCAAAGTCAACACCTTTTTCTTTGAGGAAAGTTTTTACCATCCGACAATATGGGCATGTTGGTGTCGAGTACACCTTAATTTTTGCCATTTTTCACCTCCCTACAACTCAAACTTGTATGGCATTCTCTTCATTTCATCTCACAGATTGGAAACCTTTTGACAGCTACAGAATTTTTTACAGCTCCAGAATTAACCCCATATGAAAAAGGTATTTAAGAATTATTTTTCTTATTCCACATAAACCAGATAGTTCCTCTTGGATTCTCTCTTTAATCATAAAACATCCCTCCACTACTGGTTCTAAAGTGAAATAACAGAAAGATGACTATTACTTACCTTATACAGAAATAACCTCTTTCACCTCTGGTACTTCCTGTTTTATTGCCTTCTCTATGCCCATCTTTAGTGTCATCTGGCTCATCATACATCCGCTGCATGCACCCATTAACTTTACCTTTACAACTCCATCAGAGGTAATCTCTACCAACTCCACATCGCCACCATCTGCCTGTAGCGCGGGTCTCATTTTATTTAAAACGGATTTAACTCTCTCCTTCATCATTTTTTTCCTCCTTTAATTAAAGATTTTTTTGAAGTTTTCAGTTTATTACCTTTTCAAACTGTTCTTTAGATACCCCACAAAGAGGACAAACCCAATCATCTGGCAGCTCATCAAAGGGTGTTCCTGGCTTAATCCCAGAATCAAGATCGCCAATTTCCGGATCATACACATATCCGCAAACTTTACATATGTACTTATCCATCTTCCTAACCTCTTTCTTGAGCCCCCTAGAATTCATACTTTAGGATTGACCCTTTATATATATATTGGCTGGCTCAGTTTTCGATGGCTTACTATTCGGCATTTCATGACAGTAGGCAGATATATATCTGTCATCACTAGAGCTTTTGGCTTTTTATTGATGTACAATAAAAATAAATAAATAGTGTGAGTTCTGACTTCAACCTCTTCAATTAATTCAACATAAGGATAGAAAAATAATCATCTAAAATCATAGGAAAGTAAGCGAAAGTAAGCAATTGAGCCCAAAACGTTCGATAAATTTTACTGGGGGCTCTTTTTGATAATATTTAAATGATAAACTTAGACCTTATTGAATGAATGTGTGTGGTTTAAATTCTTTTTATTTATGATAACCGCTATTTATGAGTCTCAAATATCTTCTGGAAAACAACATTTTGGATTTGTTCATCTTTTGAATTTGCCCATCAAACCTGCTTTATTTCCTGACTTTGTTGATTATATAAGCCCTAACTTGCCTTACGCAAATTTTTAGTATTCACAAACTCATCTCTTGGTGCTTTTTGGCAATGGTGTCAGCCAATTTATCCAAAGATTTGAGATCTTCCATACTCGGAAAGCCCTTACAATAAATGGGATCCAATATCTCAACATTCAAGCTGGAAATAATTTCTGCAAGTTGATCGACTGCCTTCCCACCCCAACTATAGGAGCCAATGATGGAGATGAATTTTAATTTGGGTCTAAGAATTTTTACGAGGTATGCAGCATTAAAGGCAAGTGGATGTGCACCTGCCAATGTTGTGGGTACACCCATGACGATCGTAGCAGCATCTACTAATGACATTGCCAATTTTCCAATATCAGTATTAGCCAAGTTAAACTGTTTCACAGTTATTCCTCTTTCAGCTAGGGCTCCAACAAAATAATTTACCATCTCCTTTGTACTGCCATGCATGGAAACATAGGGCAACACAACCATATTATCCGGCGGATCAAAGACCCAATGTCTGTACGCCTTGATGATAAAATCTGGATTATTATGTATAGGACCATGGCTGGGTGCAATGATATCCATCTCTAAGTTCTTTATTTTCTCTAAATTCTTCTGGAGTGTCGTCCTAAATGGCATCATAATTTCTGCATAATACCTCTTGGCTGCTTCATAGACTGTTGCTTCGTCAGTTACATATAAATCAGATGTTGCCAGATGAGAGCCAAACAGGTCGCAGGAAAATAGGATTTTATCCTCCATTAGGTATGTCAACATTGTCTCAGGCCAGTGGACCCATGGTGCATAAATGAACTCCAGGGTTTTATCTCCCAATGACAGAGTTGCTCCATCATCCACTGTTAGGAACTTATCATCAGAGATCAAAAGTAAATCCATAAGTATGGCTTTACATTTTGGTGTGGTAACAACCTTGGCATCGGGATAAACATCGATTATCTGTGGTAAATATCCAGAATGGTCCTGTTCGGCGTGATTGGCAATAACATAATCTATATTTTTGATTTCAAGTTGGTTGAGATTTTTTATCAAAACATCTCCCATAGTTGGATCTACAGTATCTATCAAAGCCGTTTTCTCACTACCTTTCACCAAATAGGCGTTGTAGCTAGTTCCATCGGGGAGAGGTATGAGTTCATCAAACAATCTTCTATCCCAATCAACCGCCCCAATTGAATAAATATTTGGTTTTATCTCTCTATGTTTCATTTTCATTATGATCAACTCAGCATTTCTTTCAAATCGCCTTCTGGATTACCTATGAGTTTTATATCATAGTTATCTTTGAGTACTTTCAGAATTTCGTCGTTCACCCAGGCAGGAAGTATGGGGCCAAGGTATATGCCTTTTATACCCAATGACAGAAGTGTCCAGAGAATGGCAACTGCCTTTTGTTCCATCCAACTCAAGACTAATGTGAGCGGAAGCTCATTTATCCCTACGTCAAAGATCTCAGCAAGAGCAGTGGCTATATCGATGGCAACTATCGCATCGTTACACTGACCCAGGTCAATCAATCTCGGGATTCCTTCTATGTCTCCAAGATGTAAATCGTTGATTCTGAACTTACCACATGCCAGCGTTAGGACGACAGTATCCCGTGGCAATCGCTGGACAAAATCCCGATAGTACTGTGCCTTACTATGAGGTGAGTCGCAGCCCCCTACGAGGAAAAAATGTCGGATCTTGCCAGCCTCCACCAGTTGATTAATCTTGTCTTTCAAGGACAGAACCACAGACTTAGAGAATCCAGTAGTTAACACAACGTCTCCTGGCTTCTCATCAAGTTCAGGCAGCGATTCAGCCTTCTCTATCACGGGAGTGTAGTCGTATCCGGCAATGTGTTTTACACCAGGCAGCCTAGTAGGCCCGGTCGTGAACATTCGGTCTTTGTAATCTTCCTTAGGGATCAAGACACAGTTTGATGTTCCAAGGATTGCTACAGGGTATTTTGAAAATAATTGCTTCTGGTCAAACCATGCCCGTCCTAAATTTCCTACCAAGTGCCCATATTTTTTCAATCCCAGATAGCCGTGGGCAGGTAGTAGCTCCGAGTGAGTGTAGACATTTATGCCTGTTCCTTCGGTTTGTTTGAGCAAAGCCTCAAGTGCTTTCAATCCATGACCAGTAACAATAATTCCTCGACCTTTTCGCGTTCCTGTCTGCACTTCAGTAGGCTCAGGCTCTCCAAAGGCTTTAATATGAGCCTCCTTCAAAAGCCTCATTGTTTTTAGATTCATTTTTCCTGCTTCAACAGCCAGTTGGACAAAGTTTTCAGCATCAAAGTTGACGTTGGTGAATGTGGAGTAGAAGGCTCTCTCTAAAAATGCATCTATTTCTTGATCAATAAATCCAAGCTCTCTCGCATGATAAAGATAGGCTGACATCCCCTTGGATGTGAGCAGCAGGTTATCCTGTAATCTGGCTACTGTGGCTTCTTTCCCACACACGCCTTTAATAGTACAGCCAGTCCCTCTTGCAGTTTGGGAGCATTGATAACAAAACATTTTCAATTCTTCCATTTTTATACCTCCCAGTTGTAGATTATGATATCTAGCAATAAAACCATTGCTCGTCAAAAATTTGTTTCAAACCTATACTCCATCATAAACTCTTGGAATAACTCCTTCAATAACTCACTCCATATTCCTGAAGGTTGGATCGAGTTATATGATTACTTTGCCAAAACAACCTCAACTGGCAACCCCCACATAGACATTTCTGTTGCATCAAGGATTTGAAAACCAGCATCTTCCAAAATCTTCTGAACAAAGATTGATCTGCAATCAACATAATTTGGAAACTTCTTGTGCAACCATTCATAGAGCCCCATTATCACATTGGCTTTCCCTTTTTTACACATCGCCACAACACAGATACGTCCGTTACTCTGGAGAACCCTTTTGCACTCGTGCAATACAGTCGGGATTTCAGGAGTGTCAAATAGTTCCAATGTGAAACTCATAAAAATTGCGTCAAAAAAATTCTTTTCAAAAGGAAGTTTCGCAGCGTCACCACACTTTAGCTCTACTCTTTCTGGTAGCCCTACTTCCCCAACCCTTGCTCGGGTGATGTTGAACATACCCTCTGATATATCAATTCCATATACCTTGCCCGAGTTGCCGACTGATTGAGCCAGAGCCAGTATGCAGTGTCCAGTGCCAAATCCAATCTCAAGAACTTTCTCCCCTTCCTCAGCTCTTAGCTTTTGCAAGCCAGTATCTTTAAACTTCTTCTCACTGTGTCCGACTATCACATCATACCAACGGCTCATCCTATCATAACTAGCTTTGGCCTCTTCCTTCGACCTTGTAACTCTGCTTATTTGTGTGTCATTTTGGAGCATTTTTTAATCCAATATTGTCTTGCAGTGGCATTACGCCTAACTTCTTATATACGAATCCCATCTAAAAATATCCTTACTATTGTCTTACTACCCAATCATCTACTTGGTTGGTGGGATTTTTACTTTTGTTATGATATGCACTAATCTTGAATTTAGACCCGATTCTAAGGATTATAAGGTCGTCTGGGAGTTCAATGAGAAGGTTGATTCACATCACACTGCTACAGTTGTCATGGCGCCGCTATAGCTGTCAGAGTGGTATCGACAAACACATGACGAGTGGGCAAATGTCTTACCACTACACGAACCTGATCCCCGGGTTCTATCTCTACTATGGGTTGTACGCAACCGCATGCAGCATACTTCTCTATGCTGACGAACATTACTTCATCTCCTGGCTTTATAGGAGTTCCGTCAGTGGAACGAATATAAGTCGAGATACCATCGAACGTAGCTACGACATCACGATGGTTTACTGCTCCGGCTCCAGTTACTTGCATGACAACGGTATCAAAGCTTTCTTCTTCTGTGCTTCTTTCACTGGCATATACCACCACATTTTCAAAGCGTAAGTTCTCTACT
>CAYZWV010000081.1:0-5515 GCA_964482255.1 uncultured Methanocellaceae archaeon | reverse complement strand
TTTGTTGGTTGTATGAGAACTCCTATCATAACGGAGCTTGCCAATTTATTCAAAACCAACCACCTTTTGGACAGTCACTCACTAGGATTATCACTCATTTAAAATCGTGATTTTCGAACCGACTATATGACGGGAGAAATAAGCCTGTTTTAACGTTGAGTTTATCAAATTATACCTACATTGAACATTAAAGGTTACTTCACCACCTGTACCAGCTTACGAACCGAGTGATAATAGCATAATGAAATTAACATACGTATCATCAAAAACATCCACATCGAGAATCTTTTAAACTCGTTCGAGGAGCTGCCATAATATTTATCATATAGTTTGAAGAGTGAATAATAGAACTCTCTAATCATTAAAGATTCATTAGTTACAGAGCTTCCACGTTTATAGTGAATAACCTCTTGGAGCGGATAATATAAAACCTTCCAACCACATTTCTTTAATCGGTAACACCAATCAAGATCCTCGAAATACATGAAAAATCTCTCATCAAAGGCCCCAACATCTGGTAAGGCATTTGCCCGAATAAGCATAAATGCACCTGCAATTCCATCTACTTCTGTTATATTATTCTGATCAAGATAGGATAGAGAGTATTTAGAAAATAGGCTTGATTTAGAAAAAATGCGATCCAAGTTTGTATATCTATAAATGATATCTGATGGAGACGGGAAACTTCGGCGGCATGCCCAGTCCAGCGAACCATCTGGTCTAATCAACTTGGGACTTAATACACCGACTTCTAGATTTTCATCCATATACTTAATTAATTTATTCAAACAATTTGCTGGAATAAGAATGTCTGGATTCAGGACAAGTATATATCTTACATCTGTATGATTTAAGTGTGAATTTAATGCCTTCGCAAATCCAAGATTTTTAAAATTTTCAATAAGCTTGATTTGTGGGAAATTATTTCTGATCAGTTCTACAGTATTGTCACCAGAGGCGTTATCGATTACGGTTATTTCTCTAACATCTGAACTCTGATTCAAAAGAGAAGACAAACATTCAGAAATAAATTGGCTACTGTTGAAGCTTACGATAATAATAGAAATATCGCTTCCTATCACTCGGTTGTATCCAGTTGTTAGAAACAAATTTTGGTGTTCATTTTTTGTTGTATGCAAATGGTCTAGGGTGAGATATATGGACAACTAGATTGCCAATTTCCTGAGTTCTTCCTCAAAAACGAAAAATTGATGAGTATTTGGTAATGATTGAGCTAGTAGTGGTTCTAAGGCTGAAAGACCTTTCTGTGCAAAAATTCCCGATCCAATATAGTCGCCTTTTAGATGCATAAGTCGTGATATGAAAACATAAGTTTCAATCAGTCGATCTGCATTATTTGTAACAGAGGCCTTTTCTAGGGCTATTTCGTACCAATTCATTGCCAGGTCGTATTTCTCGATTTTTTCAAAATGACGACCTAATTGTTGAGCACATTCTTCTTGTGCCCAGAGTGATCCAATATCTTTGCTATAATTCCATGCTTGTGATAAACACGCGTAAACATAGTTTGGGCTTTCTCCTAAGTAGTGATAAACTCTGGCTTTGTTCCATAATATCTGAATTTTGAGAAGAATTAATGTGTAATTGTTTACTGTTTTTAATCTTTTCAGTGCTGACTCTGCTTGATTATATTTCCTTAGAGCGTGGTAATAATACAAATCCGAATCTGATGATGATTTGTATCTTCCGTATGAACGCCAAATATCTCCCATTGCTAACGTACATCTAACTTGATTTTCGTTATCAGCAAGCGAAAGAAAATGATGTTTTGAATGAATTATCTCCTTTATTCCTTCACAAAATTGACTCATCTTTCGATGCAAAATTCCTAATAGCAGTGATGAAAATGCACATTGAGTCGATGCATCACCTCCCCTCATACAGCTATTATTATATGGGCTAATATATCTATATGCTTCACTATAATGTCCCAACCGTATTAGGTCTTGAGCGGTTTTCACAAATATGTGGAGATGAAGGCCTCCATTCATTAGTAGACCTTGCGGTACGGTCCAAATATCATATTTCGCTCTAGTAATTTGATCCTGCATAAAGTTAGTGTAATTTCCCAAACTTAGAATAATATGATTAACCTTGGTTTAGGTTATCGGGATGAGCAATATTCTTGATAATTAACAATATCAAATAAATTGCGTCTAATACTTGTGAATATAATAATTCATCTTCATTACAGGAGTCAATTAACAAATGAATATAAGCGCAAATTGGATCTGGTACCCTGAAGAATCTTCACCACAGAATACTGTGGTGTATTTCCGTCGTCAGGTTCTCATATCTACTGATGCTCAATATAGATTGATAATTAGTGCTGACTCACGGTATGTTCTCTATATCAATGAAAAAAGAATCGGATATGGACCAGGTAGAGCGTACCAATCTAATTACGAATATGATGTGTATGATGTCTCACCGTACTTACTTTCAGGTGAAAATGTTATCGCTGCAAAAGTGATCCATTGGGGGATTGGTACATTTCAACATCTAGTAGGTAGAGGAGGTTTATTATTACAATTGGAGAATGATCAAGGTAATATCATATTGATTTCTGACTCTAGCTGGAAATGTAAACGATCCATCGCATATCGTCGAAATACTCCGAGAATTTCCTGTCAGCTTGGTTGGGAGGAACAATATGACGCAAATTTAGAAGAAATCGGATGGACAAATACCAATTTTGATGACAGTGACTGGGAAAATGCCTTTGATATTGGACCAATCGGCACATCTCCATGGATTAATATGCATCCACGCAGTGTGGCTTTCTTAACAGATGACAAACTAAGCCCAATCAATATAATTGATCGAGGAAAATTTCTGAGACCTAACCTAATTGCGTCTGTAAATATTCGTCCATACATAGCTGCAGATGATTTGTCAACAGAGCGAATTGATGTGGACGCAATATTAGCAACCGTACTTGAGTTGCCAGAGGCTTGTGATGTTCTCATTAAGCGGTGTAGTCTATATGGATCCGCCCCGGAATTGCTGATCGATGCATTTAGAATCCTTTGGGAAATAGATGAAAGTTCAGACTTCTACGTTACGATGAGCTTATCGGCTGGATCTCACATACTCTTATTAGATTGGCAAGGGATTATCCATGATACAGATATTACATTATCATTCCATGGCGTCAATGGAATGAGTTTGTCATCAAAACAACTGGGGGGAAAGAATAAATGGCTGATAGTTAAACAACCCGGCATCGCCAGAGATCAAGTGTGTAACGCTAAAACATTAGATAAATTTCTTAATATTACCATCAATTGGGATGATGTATCAGAGTCGGATACACCTGAGGCAGATGTATACATGGATATATCATCATCAATTGCCCTTGAAATTAAAGATAATCGTGTGTCTTTCCCATTGGTGCTTGAGGAAATTGACGATGATCAGTCTTATCACTTCATTATCGACTTTGAAAGAGAAATTATAGGTTGGATTGAATTTGACATCGAAACAACATCAGGTACAATCGTTGATTTGCTAGGGTTTGAAGGAGTACAAGAAAATCGTTATGTATTAACAGAGAGAATGAATAATTCTATGCGATATATTTGCACATCTGGTTATCAGACATATAAATCTATAATAAGAAGAGGATTCAGATATTTGTTATTGGCAGTACATAATATTTCCTCTACTACTGAACTCAAGGATGTGCGGGTATTTATGAGCACTTATCCTAGAGAATTAAAAGGATCATTTAGTTGCTCCGACCTGCTCTTGAATCGAATTTGGGAAATGTCTGCATATACTTTGATGCTATGTAGTGAAGACACATTTACTGATTGCCCAGCATATGAACAAGCCCTGTGGGTAGGAGATGTCAATATAGAAGCTCTTGTTCACTATACTACTATTGGTTCAACTGATATTGTGGAGAAAAGTTTAAAACTAGCGGCCGAATCGTTGGGGAGAGTACCTATCGTAAATTCCCAAGTACCATCCGCCTGGGAGGGAATGCCTATTCCGAATTGGAGTTGTTTATGGGCACTTAGCTGTTGGAACCACTACCTTTTTACAGGTGATAAAGAGTTTGTAGCTGATATCTATCCCTATCTGAAAAGACAAGCCAAATACATCGATGCAAATCGCTCAGATAATCCTTTAGGTCTTTTCCAATTAGTGAATGCATGGCACTTCATCGATTGGGAGAGACTTGATGATAAAGGGGAAAACCTGTGCATAACACATGAGAATTGTCTTGCTGTAGCGGCATTAAACGCTACTGCTGATTTAGCGAATGCACTTAGTATAACGAGGGATTCACGATATTGGCGAACAGTTGCCGATGAGCTTTCAAAAACTATCAATAAATTGTTATGGGACGAATCAATAGCTGCGTACGTAGACTGTATAAAATATGACGGGTCATTGAGTAACACTATATCTCAGCCAACTAATGCAATAGTTATATTCACAAATGTCGCGGATAAAGATCGAGCAACTAAGTTGATCCCTCGATTACTTCAAAAACCGGAGAATTGGGTTGGATACGAAACTCCTATGCTGTTATCGTTTATTTGTGAGATACTTGCTAACAATAATATGCACCTTGAAATGCTATCTTTGATTCGAAAAAATTGGGGGATTATGCTTGATAAAGGGGCAACAACCGCATGGGAGACCTTTATAAAGGAACAAAATAGGTTATGGACAAGATCCTGGTGTCATGGATGGTCAAGTTTTCCAGCATACTTATTATCCTCATATATCCTTGGAATACGGCCAACTGAACCCGGTTGTAAAAAAGTCTTAATTGCACCCAAATTGGATGATTTGACTTGGATAACAGGTAATTTTCCTACGCCTTATGGAGAAATAATACTTTCTCTAGATGCATCACCAACAAAGCCCTACATTTATATCAAACTTCCTCGCTCAGTTTCAGCAAATGTGATTATTCCGAATGAGTTTAGTAATTCTGCCATAATTAATCAACTAGCCCATTTTGGTAAAGTAAGTAATGAAAATAGTCGTTATAGAATTGAATTGCCTGATGGATGCGAAATGATGATCAAAGAATAAATAATAGATATATACAAATTAAACCAATGGCGCTAGTTGAAAAAGTCCTGAGGTACAGCGTACCTCCAAGATTTCCTCCGACAGGTGTGGCCCCTACCACAACAAGCACCTAAAATGCCAAAATGTTCCTTAGTTGGTTACAAAAGGCATTTATGGTAGTATTTTCAACAAGATATAGGACTTACGTAAAAAAAAAAAAGCCAAAGACTTGACGAGCACAGGGGATTGCGAGTATGTTTGTACAGTATGAAAAGAGACAAACAAAGCATTACTCGTCTGGATTATTGCCAGTATTTGCTGATCAGCCAGATCAATTATACGTTGACCAATTTTGCCGATCCCACCGAGAAATTCAGCCATGATACGATCAACCGCTATCTGGCAGGCGAAAAAATCACGCCCCACCTGGTATGGGAAAATGTGAAAGGTCAGGTGGAAC
>CAYZWV010000080.1:0-5602 GCA_964482255.1 uncultured Methanocellaceae archaeon | reverse complement strand
CCGTATATCAGGTTCCTCGACATATGAACATTCACCTATAACTTTTTATATGCTGTTTCATTTACTTTAAAGCTCAAGATTTTATTAGATTAGTAAAATAGATTAATAAAAGGTGGTCTAAAAATGGAAAACGATTGTGATTGTCCAATATTGGATAAACAGGATTGGGACCTTAAGAAACATGATTGGGATAAAAGAGCCTTCTATAGAACAAAGCATTTCTTGTTTCTTCACATGCCTATTGGCATTGGCAAAGCAATTAAAAAGGGCATGGATAAAATCGAAGAAAATGGCTATACGGTCAAACCACCATACATGATGCTTGATGATGAAACTGGCTTCTTTTCTGCAAATATGCTGATTGCCATAGAAGAGATTCCAAAAAATGATCCTGATGTGGAAGTGTGGGGTCCTACAACTACTTATTCAAAATATTATCACGGTCCATTCAAGGGCTTGAAAAAAGAGATAATAGAACTCATGGATTTTGTTGAAAATAAGGAGCAAAAGAAACCAGTCAGGATTTACTCCTGGGTCACGAATTGTCCAAAATGCTGGGAAAAACAAGGCGGCCCCACAACAATAATGTTTGCCAAAGTTTAAGATAAGATAAAAAACATGAAATGAAAGTGGGCTGGGCAAATAACTTAACTATAAGAGAGTATATCAGATGGGGCGAACTGGAAAATCATACCAGCAGAAGTTAGAGAGGTATAATTAGTGAGAATTCTTGGTTATGATACGAGTGTGATAGAGACACTAATAATAGCCAATGCAGTGATGTTCATTATAACATTGATAAATCCGGATTTAATAATAAATAATCTAGGTCTTCAACCTTCTTTAGCTCTTGAAAGGCCATGGACTTTGATTACCTCCATGTTCCTGCATGGTGGCCTTTGGCATATATTTGCCAACATGTTTACGCTGTTTTTCTTCGGCAATTACCTCCAAGGTCTGATCGGTGGAAGGGATTTACTAAAACTATATTTCGTTGGCGGCATACTCGGCAATATTCTCGTTGTTTTGTTGGCTGCCCCTGATTCTATCGCAGTTGGTGCATCTGGTGCAATATTCGCACTTGGAGGCACGCTATCCGTTTTAAGACCTAACCTGAAGGTATTTATTATCCCCTTTCCCGTTCCAATCCCACTCTGGATTGCAGTGATTGGTGGTTTCTTAGTACTGTCATTAATGCCCTTTATCTCATGGCAAGCACATTTAGGAGGGTTGATCGCCGGACTTGTATTTGGCTACTATTACAAGAAAAATGGCGTTGGACGGGAAAGTGCATACAGGTTCTACGACCATGGATATAGATACTAAATATGCTTGATCATTCGTTATTTTTGTGAGAGATATTCATGAATCGCTCTAGCGGATCTTTTTCCTGCCCCCATGGATTCTATCACAGTAGCAGCACCAGAAACAATATCACCGCCAGCAAATACCCCTTTTTTGGATGTCTTACCGGTCTCATCGACAACTATGGCGCCTTTCTCAGTTACTTTTAGATCTTCTGTAGCTCTTGAAATAAGTGGATTGGGACTTTGTCCGATGGCTATTATTAAGGTATCGACATCAATCGTAAACTCAGAACCTTTTATTACGATAGGCTTTCTTCTACCAGATTCGTCTGGCTCTCCCAATTCCATCCGAACGCATTCAATTTTTTTCACCCAACCCTTCTCGTCGCCCAGGATTTTAGTCGGGAGGGTGAGAAACTTGAATTTGATTCCCTCTTCCTTGGCGTGCTCTAATTCTTCCCTCCTAGCAGGAATCTCCTTTTCTGATCTTCGATACAAGACGTATACTTCGTCAGCACCCAGTCGTAGAGCTGCTCTTGCAGAGTCCATGGCAACATTGCCACCGCCAACAACTGCCACTTTTTTGCCTTCTCTGATGGGCGTGTCATATTCTGGGAAAAAACAGGCACCCATTAAATTAATTCTTGTCAAAAACTCGTTTGCAGAGTAAACCCCACATAGGTCCTCACCGGGTATGTCCATCCAGAGCGGTAAACCCGCACCAGTTCCTATGAATACTGCATCGAATTCTTCTAGAAGCTCATCTACGCTGATGGTTTTTCCTATAACAACATCTGTTTTAATGGAAACTCCAAATTTTTTGATATGATCGATCTCCGCCCTGACTATTTCCTTCGGCAACCTGAACTCTGGGATCCCGTAAACGAGCACTCCACCAGGAGCGTGAAGGGCTTCAAAGAGGGTTACCTCATGCCCAAGCTTGGCTAGATCTGCAGAAACGGTTACTCCTGCAGGACCAGAACCCACTACTGCCACTTTTTTGCCTGTCGACTTGGGCTTACTTGAAATTTTAAATCCCTTTCGACGCTCATAGTCAGCAACGAACCTTTCGAGTTTCCCGATAGCTACTGGCTCTCCTTTCTTGCCTAGCAAGCAGAATTTCTCACATTGATTCTCGTGCGGGCAAACGCGTCCACAAATCGCTGGCAGGTGGTTTTTCTTTTTCACTATGTTAATGCCCTCGTCAAAATTGCCCTCTTTGATGCACTCGATAAAATCAGGTATGTCCACTCCCACTGGACATCCTTGTATACATCCTGGATCAGCGCACTGCAAGCATCTTTTGGCTTCGGAGACGGCTTGCTCGGCGCTGTAACCCAGGGCCACCTCATCAAAATTATGAATTCTCTTTTTGGGGTCTTGTTCTAGCATCTGTACTCTTATCGCCATCTTGACCTACCCCTGCATCTCAAAGGATAACTTTTCTTCTTTTAGATATCTTTGTAGTCTAGTCATCAAATGATCGAAGTCAACACTATGGGCATCAAATTCAGGTCCATCTACACAGGTAAATTTTGTCTCTCCACCAATTCTCACTCTACAAGAGCCACACATTCCCGTTCCATCCACCATAATTGGACTTAGGCTAGCTATCGTCCTTATGTTGTGCGGTCTCGTAACATTGGCTACTGCCTTCATCATTATAGCCGGTCCAACAGTTGCCACCAGATCGATTTTTTTTCGCTCATCGATTAGTTTTTGTAGAATATCGGTGACGAAACCATGATGTCCTTTGGAGCCGTCATCCGTCGTTATGTAAAGTTTATCGCTTATATGCTGCAATTCTTCCTCTAATATTAATAATTCCTTGGTCCTGGCTCCGATGATAGATATGACCTCATTCCCGGCTTCCACCAACGCCTTAACCTTAAGAGGGATGGTAGCTACGCCAACCCCCCCACCAATACAGACGACTCTTCCGTATCTCTTGATCTCCGTTGGATTTCCCAAAGGACCCGTAAAATCCAAGATTTGATCACCCTCGCTTAGATGTCCCAATTTTTTGGTGGTCTTGCCAACTTCTTGAAATATGATGGTGACTGTCCCTTTTTGAGCATCAAAATCAGCAATGGTTAAGGGCACCCTCTCTCCTTTTTCATCTATTCTTAAGATAATAAATTGTCCCGGATTAGCTTTCTTGGCAACCAGTGGAGCGAATACCTCAAATAATTTGATGGTTGGAGCTAGCTCTTTTTTGGTAAGGATCGTATTTATTTTAGATATTAACTTCCCCCCTGCTTGTGCAAAGACCTATCCAAGCAGTGGTATTTTAAGTTATGTTTGCTTATAACGATATGCATGTTAGAGTCGTTTTACTTGCTGATTGGACAAATAATCGTCTATTTATTCCTAATAGCTGTAGTAACGACCATATTCATAGCAATCTTTGTGATACATTCATTCAGGACTGGTAGTTTTCCTTTCCCAAATGTGGTGCTCTCTGGAATATTAGTTTTGGAGGGATCTATCAAGGCACTCTTCCGATTATTTAAGGTGGATGACTCGATAGTAGATGACGTCGTCATTAGACTAAGAAATAAGGTCTCGTTGAAAAGGTTCAAGAGCCTTCCCTTTGAAAAGAAGGCGATATTTCTGCCCCAGTGTCTTCGTTCAGTGGACTGCCCAGCGAAGCTCTCACCAGAGGGTATCCAATGTATCAACTGCGGTAGATGTAATATTGGGGATGCGAAAAAAAAATTAGAGTCCTTAGGGTATAGGGTTTTCGTCGTCCCTGGATCAAGTTTCATCAAGCGAATGGTGATAAAATATAAACCTGAGGCGATCATGGGTGTTGGGTGCATACCAGAAGTGAAAGACGGACTGGACCTATGTCATAGATTCGGTGTTCCGGCTGTAGCCATTCCACTGGAAACAGACGGGTGCATCTCGACTGTTTTAGATTGGGATGTTTTTTATCATATGACAAAAGCAGACAAAATTGTTAGTGAATCATCACATTAGTGATCGCATCTATTGGGATGGCTGTAAATCCATTCTCATTAAGGTATTGCGCGAGTTTTGCCGGCCTGCCCCCAGGAGGGTGATAAATGATCGTAACCTCTGGGTTACAATGGTGCACCATTTTCATCAAGCCATCGAAATCGAGGTGATCGCTTATCTGAATTCGTTGATGTGAACAACTTCGTCCAGTTAATAGAAACTTATCCAGATGATCTGGTAAACGGTGCAAATAACGTGGTGGAACGATGCGCATTTTGCCATTTTCGCCCAGATCTGCCAGCGGTCCCATATGTTCCATTAATTCTCTGGTCAATTCCAGTGATTTACTGTCCATACCTATTTCCTCTCCGTATCCCAGGCTACGAAGGAGCTTGACCGCCCTTTGGGCCTTACCAAATGAATATGCACCGAATGCAACGTTCTCCCTAATCGCATCCTTGAAGGCACCTATATCGTCCTTAAACCTGCATTGCGGATCGTAGGGATCCCCGTAGGTTGCTTCCGTAACGAGAACATTGCATCTTGGAAGATCAGAAGAATCCTTGACGTCTCCGGTTGCCAGGATGGTGGTACCGACTTCATTTTCCCAAGAAAAAGCTGTGGAGCCAATGGTATGCCCTGTCGAATGGGTTCGAATCCTAACGCCATCCATGTCCAAACAATCTCCGACCTTAAAAGTCATACCAACAAATTTTTTTCCATATAAAATCTCAAGCGCTTTCGCTGTTTTTTCAGATGCTACCGACTTTTGTGAGGACATAGCAGAGCGCCCATAATGATCCGAATGTGCATGGGTTATCAAAAGTCTGTGGGAGTCCTCGTTGGGGGTGGTATCGATTCCAAATACATGTCTCTTTTCCGACCTAAATAATATAAACAGATGCGGAGCGTATCCTTTCGAACTCCTCCTACGTATAGGCAATACACCCAGATCTATCAGTTTCTTCAAAAGGCACCCATCCCTCTTGATAGGAGTTGTGTCTCAAGATATATATAGATATATGAAAAGAAAAGTTATTTCTGCTCTAAAGGTTAAATATTGAAGAGATTGCTCCGGTAGTGTAGTCCGGCCAAATTCAGCCAGAAAGAACTGGAGGTCATTCATGCAGGACTCTCACTCCTGCGACCGGGGTTCAAATCCCCGCCGGAGCATACGTATTATAGGAAGATGTTCGTAACCAGATTTAGGCTTTTGATTGGACTTTCATGTAGAGGATTCAACTATTTTGATTTCTTCTTCGGTTAGACCATATAATTTGCAAACCATATGATAAATCGTTTTATCGGTCTCCGCAATATATTTATCTATTTTA
>CAYZWV010000079.1:0-5612 GCA_964482255.1 uncultured Methanocellaceae archaeon | reverse complement strand
CATACCTGGGTTTCTTGAGTATTCTTACTTTAAAGTCTCCTGCATTGCCTGAGACGCCAGTTAGATCAGCATTGGTTATGAGTTCGATGTTGGGGTGTGTTTCAACATCCACGAGTTTAGGTGATAGAATACATATTGAGCAATCGCCGGTTGGAAATGTCTTGTCGAGTTGTGCCATGACTCCTCCAACTGAGGGAGACCTCTCTAACAAGTACACTTTGAAGCCAGAATCTGCCAGATCAAGAGATGCCTGTATACCTGATATTCCACCACCAACGACAAGTACTGCTCCGACTTTCTTAGAGGCTTGCATAAACTCTTCTCCTCGCTCGTTATTCTCAAAAATTATTTCGATTTATATTCCCCTATTTTATCTCTCAGATTGTATTTAGCACTTTCGTTGAAGATCTTCAAAAAAACATCAATAAACGTATCGGCTTATGCGAAGTGTTAACGTAGTGATTATTTGGGAGACCGAAATGCAACGAGGTTTTTGCATGAGCCGCGTTATACGAGGCGAAACAAGAAGGTCGAGAGTGCAATGTCCCGAGCGATTTTTAATAAGTCGCACTCTGCAGATTTTTTATTTTACAGTTGTTTTATAAGATTCAAAAACAACAAATATAAAGTAATTATAGTCTATGGTGTATAGTATGGAAATAGAGCTAATGGATAAAGTTCAGTTTATAGTAGATATTGTATGTGAAAAATGTAAATTGACCTTTGGTGTAGACTCCAAATATCTGGGCGTAATAACTTGCCCGTATTGTGGTGAATATGTTGAAGGATAAAGATAATACTTTGAAAGATATCTTAAAATTTTTTGATAAGATATTGGAAGTTAGAACCAGAGGCAAATACAAGTATGCAGTTTATAAAGATTCATGGCTAAATGAAATTGGTTTAAATAGGAATAGTAGAGAAGAGGCGATGTGTTCGCGGACAACAAAGAAATTACAAGAATTTTTATTAAAAAAATATGGTAAAAAAATAAAAATTGAAGCAACAGTAGCCGAAGGAATGACTTTGAGATTTGAAAAATTTGATAGCGATGGAAACAGAAAAAAGGAAATTAAAATTGACTCTTCAAAATTACAAGCATTTGATATATTAGATATTGAAACTGGTACTGCATACGAAATTAGTTTATCGGACGCGTTTGCTGAGTTCTTTAAAGACGTATTAAAAGCGTTACTTGATTCAAGAGTTAAGAGATTACATATTTGCATGCGAAATCACTATTATAAAGGTGCTTCAAAAAGTGGTTTTCTAAAAGTTAAAGACTCTGCAATGGTGAATCAATATATAAGTTTAGCAAAATTATACAAATTGGACATTCATTTGGTAGATATTTTTCCTGAGTGTAATAAATAATAATTTCTTAATAACTTCTTAAAACCGCTAAATAATATTCCATTTAAAATTGCTATTAAAGCAATTTCTAGTTGTAAAGTAATTCCATTTAATAAGAATGATCCAAAAGATCAAGAATTGCTAAAGAATTTGATAGAAGCAACAAAGATGGCAACAAAAAATGCCAATAATAACGGCATTTTTACAAGAAGAGCAAATGAAGTTGGCAACCATATAGAGCCATTTATGATTGAAGCATTGAACAAAATAGGATTAAAGGCAGATAGGCCAAAAACAAAAGAAGGTAAAAAGAAAGCCGTGGGTTATCCAGACATCTTTGTTGAAGATAAACATAGAAGACCCAATTATGTCGAATGCAAAACATATAATGAACGGAATTATCAAACGACACAAAGATCATTTTATTTTTCACCAGCAGAAAGACCTAATGATTTCAAAGTTATACATGATGCAAGACATATTATTGTAAGTTTCAAAATAGAAAGAGCTGAGATAGGGGGGCAAAAATGCTTTTGTCCCTGTGTATTGGAAAATATTTAGCACAGATAATTTAATTGGGCAAATTAAGCATGAGTTCAATTCTACAAACAAACAGATGTATACAAAAGAGGCATTATTAGCCGAAGGCTCATTTTAGATCTGGGGCTTCTTAAAGCGGGGTCCGACCTAAAATTTATTTTGTTGATTCTATTTTTTGAGCGAGGCAACTATATCATATAATAACTATTTTAAATCTTTATATTTGTCAGCAGTTACTTTTATAGCCAGAATTCTATACGAGCGGAGATGGTATAACATAGATCACGAATCGATCTAAAGCACCTTGCAAGAAATTTACCATTAATTTGACCTTCAAATCATTTCGTTTAGTCTTCCTTCAAAATATCTGACCTCTGCATTAGTTCGAAATAATTTAATCTAAAACTTTGAAGCGAGCTTGACATGGATAAAAAAAATATTTGGTTCTCTCTTTTTATGGTAAAGAAATGTTCAAATCCTAGATATCTTGCGAAAGTCGCTGGAGATGGCTTTCTTTTATTTCCCCCTTTTCATATGAAGCGTCCTGATGGGGAAAGGTATCTCTATGTTTTCTTCCTCGAATCTTTCCTTTATCCTGGAATTTATGTGATCTATAACATCTATCTTCTTCGTTGCATCTTCTATCCATACGATTAAGATCAAATTCAGCGAGAAATCATCAAACTCATTGAAGATTATTTTCGGAGCCGGATCATCTAAGACTTCTGGTGCCCCTTTTGCTATCTCCGAAAGAACTCTTCGCACCTTAGTCATGTCTGATCCGTAGGCAACCCCTATAGGTATACGAACCTTTAGCCTGCGATCTGGTTCGACGAGATTGGGCAGCTTCATTTTTGAGAGTTCTGAATTCGGTATGGTTACCATGGTGTGATAGATGATGTCATACAACCTAGTACTTCGCATGCCAACATCCCTGACTTCATAAAGATCGTCCACACCCAACATAATTCTGTCCCCAAGCTTGAATGGGTGGTCGAGCATCATATAAAATCCAGAAAACATGTTTGATAGAGTATCTTGCAATGCCAATGCAATTGCTAAACCAGCGACACCCAGTCCAGCTAACATCGGTGTTATGTTTATTTTCAAAATATTCAGGATTAGCAGGATACCTACAATTAAGAGAAATAGTTTTACTATTCTTTCCAAGACAGGGATGACAACCTGGTCAACACTGGTATTGGTCCTCTTTGCTATAGAATGTCCATATTCCTGCATCAAAGCTGGAACGATATTATATACAACCCAAGTGCCTAGTATAGCACCTATTATCCTGAATACAAGTCCAGTTTGAGCTAAAAACGGAAATTTTACAATGGTTAAAGCAAGATGAATACCAATAAAAAGTATGAGTATGTAGAGGGGTCCTTTTATCGTTTTTATTAGAACATCTACCCCTTTAATCTTCGTTCTGGCTGCAAATTCCTCCAGATATTTTTCGAAAAAGCGCATGACCACCCTTGCTACAACAAGGGTCAAGAGGAGGGTCACCAATGCCTCTATGTATTGCATATAGTCCCATATCATTGCTATTTCAAACATTCCACTGAATACAATCTCTCAAGTACATTAAAAATCTTATCCTATCAAAAAGGTAATCTATGAGAAAATGGTTACATTAGAGAGAGGGATAGGGTGAAATTCGAAGTGATCCCCGCTGTGGACATAAAAGATGGAAAGTGTGTCCAACTTATACAAGGCGTGCCTAGCAACGTTTCTTGGATGGGTAATGATCCAATCGGGATGGCCATGCAATGGGTCGAGCAGGGTGCCAAGACCTTGCACCTAATCGACTTAGATGGTGCGTTCGAAGGGGAATTAAGAAATTCAACATTGATTGAACAGATCATAGAAAGATGCCCAGTAAAGACACAAGTTGGTGGAGGCATCCGATCATATGAATCCGCCAAAGCTATATTTGACATGGGTGCAGATAGAATCATATTGGGAACTGCTGCAATAAAAGATACATCTCTTTTACAAAAATTAGCAAGCGAATATGGAGGCAAACGAATAATGGTTTCATTGGATGCGAAGAAGGGGGAGGTCATGGTCGAGGGTTGGAAAAAAGGCTCTGGTCTTAAATTAATGGACGTGGGCCTGAATCTAAAGAAACTCGGTGTAGGATCCATCTTATTTACAAACATAGATGTCGAGGGTTTATTGGGGGGCGTGAATCCAACCCTTATTAGGGAGTTAGTTGGGACGGCGAAAGTTCCCGTAATAGCCTCTGGGGGTATTTCATCCATCGAGGATTTGATCGAGATTAAAAATACTGGTGCTGCTGGCGCAGTGGTTGGAACAGCACTCTATAAGGGCAATTTAACGCTAAAAGAAGCAAAGAGGGCGATAAAATGAGAAAGACCAAGATTGAACGAAAGACCAAGGAGACCGATATCGAAATAGATCTAAATATAGATGGAAAAGGAGAATACAACATAAGCACAAGCCTAAAATTTTTCGATCATCTGCTTTCAAGCTTTGCAATCCATGGAAAATTTGACCTTAAACTCACGGCATCCGGGGATAATAAACACCACATAATAGAGGACGTTGGGATCGTATTGGGTCAGGCTTTAAAAAAATCCTTGGTAGAGAATGAGGGTATTCATAGATTTGGACATGCAATCGTTCCAATGGATGACTCTTTGGCAACAGTGGCAATCGACCTAAGTGGTAGAAGCTATCTTGTATTCAATGCTAAATTTTCTGCCGAGAACATAGGAGATATTAAAACCGAGATGATAAAACACTTTTTAGAGACGTTTGCTAGCAATGCTAGAATAAACATAAATGCGCGCGTTGATGGAGAGAACGATCATCATAAAGGTGAAGCGTTATTCAAATCCCTGGCTTTAGCACTAAATGAGGCCACGAGAATTAACCAAAGAGGAAAAAGTGCTCCAAGCACGAAAGGAATATTGTATGGTTAAAAGGATACTGGTAACGACAGCATGGCCCTATGCCAATGGACCCTTGCACTTGGGACACTTAGCGGGTTCATGCCTACCAGCAGACATCTTTGCTAGATATAACCGGATGATGGGAAACGAGACATTGATGGTTTCCGGGACGGACGAGCATGGAACACCAGTATCAATGCTGGCAGATTTAGAAGATCGTTCTCCCAAGGAGATAGTTGACGAGTATCATGAGATAATCAAGCGCTCCCTACATGATGTAGGATGCTCATATGATCTATTCACTAGGACGACGACCAAGAACCATCGTGAAACAGCTCAGGAGTTCTTTCTCAGATTGCTAAAGCACGACTTTATCTACGAAAAGACCATGGAGATGGCTTATTGCCCAAAGTGCAAAAAGTTCTTGCCTGACAGATACATGGAGGGGAAGTGCCCAAGATGTGGCGCAGAAGGTGCTCGAGGAGATCAATGCGATGAGTGTGGTAGAACCCTTGACATCATGGAATTAATCAATCCCTATTGCAAGCATTGCGGTACAACGCCAGAGATACGTAAGAGCAAGCATTACTTCCTTAGACTAACTGCATTTCAAGATCGGCTGCTGAGTTGGATTGAGACAAATAAAGACCTGTGGAGACCGAATGTCTATAACTTTACGATAAACTGGCTGAAAGAAGGACTAGATGACAGGGCTATCACTCGTGACCTTGAATGGGGGGTCCCAGTGCCTGTTAAGGGAAAAGAGGGTAAAGTCATCTATGTCTGGTTCGAGGC
>CAYZWV010000078.1:0-5657 GCA_964482255.1 uncultured Methanocellaceae archaeon | reverse complement strand
CCCTTTCTGAGACAACAAGATAGGCATGTTAATTAATTGCAACCACTCCCTTTTTACAAGACATCATATTGAAGAAATCTAACTATGGATATAAGAGTTCCCGTTGAACTGTGGGTGGGATTTTGGGCAAACAAAAGACTATTAACTATATTTCCTACAAATGATAAAAGGATCTTGTTATAGTGTCATTTTAGCTTTGGACACACATCTTTGAAGTAACTGTATCCATCGATATTTTATCTGGTGCCATGCCAAACGCAGTAAATACGGTAGGGGGCGAACCCACCATCTTTCTGACGATAATCCTAGATACTTATGGACATGAGATATCTTTATATAATCCCTCAGCCAAATATAGATATGGGATTATTGGACATATTCAGGAAAGGAAAGCAAAAAGAAGAAAGAAAGGTGGCACCAAAGAAAGAAGAAAAGAAGATTACTAACAAAGGCGCCGAGATTCCTAGCCCTAAGATTATTAAGATTCATCAAGATTATGATAATCTTCGGGCAATTATCATTAGTATTGGCAGGCAGTTAAAGGAACACGATCACCGAGTAATACAGAAACTTGAAATCCTGCCAAAGGATATGATTAAGGAATTAAATGTAGCTAGAAAGACCATGCCACTTCTTTATCCAAAGATCGAGGAAGGCATGCGAAAGGCTATTCCGGACCTTATAGACCGCAATGTTATTAAGATTATTAGCGAAAATAGGAATATTAGCAGCCTTGCGTTGTTAGATATTGCTATAAAGAATAAAGTGTGTACAAGAAATACCCTATATTTGCACCTTAAAAAACTAGAAGCCCAGGGGATGATTAGAAAGTATAGGGAGGGCCACAAAATGATCTATACGTTGCCTGTTACGGAAGAAAGGATCTCCGAAGATTCCTATAACATTCCCAACGACTAGGAATGTTTGCCAACATTATTAAGATTATCAATAATCTTTTATGGGCCCCACAGTGACCTATTACTCTCTGGGATGCTTATTTGCATTATTCTCTACGTTCCATTTCTCTCAAAATATTAGCCAATGCTAATGCCGGCTTAGTTAATGCACCTTTTCTGAGTTTCACTATTGTAAAAACAGGCTTGCTCGAGCCGATAGATTGAGTGTCAAAAAGCTCAGGGTATTTTTCAGTGTAATATTTAACTGTCCTGGGATCTAAGCGTGTTCTTCTGGCTATTTCTCGTATCCATAGGCCACCCTCTTGTCCGGATAATGCGGTGATAATGGCGTTTAATTTTTTCTTATCCATATTTACACATCTGTGAATAGTAATAGGTGATGAAAGAATTTAAGCTTTATTCTCCCGTTGTGAATATATTTGACGATAGAGCTTAAAAACGGCGGCACATCACCTGGATAACCGTTTATGGCCAACCCCCGTTTTCTATGCTAATCTCGTCAAATTAGGTACTCCAGTTGGTAGCATCAAGTCGATGCACACCGTATAGATAACCATTTAAGTTTATAACATCAAGTATCATCAGGCAATCTGTCATTGTAGCGATGTTTTGGCGATTATATGACCAACGAAGTCTCACATTTAAAGAAGGCAACTTATGATGGCACTCGAGGTATTCCGGCCAGACACCAGCTGAATTTGCCCAGTATCTATCAGCAATACCTGGGGCAAAAGGTCTGGGATTTCAACAGCCCGAAGAGTTGGCACGTGGATACCATACTGAAGCTAGTTTGGAGCCCTGAAACGCAGGAGAGAACTTATAACACCGGCGTGTTCACACTTCAACAGATCCTAAACAACCAGTCAATAACGAGACCTGAGCTTGAGAAAGAAGCTACGGCTCAGGGATGTTCATGGGTAACGGTTCGCAACGTTGTATTGCCAAGGCTCAAACGTCTCGGGATGATTAGGGAGTCAAAGATCGATAGGATGCTAAGTCCAAGTGCTGACTTTGGTCGGTTCTTCAAGAAACTGGGCAATGAGTGGATGAGGGAGTTGGCGGATCATGGATTTATATATGACAGAACTTACCTATGATAGATCATTATTCAGCAAATCACCGTTTTTAAATAAGTGCGCTGGAAGTTACTTAGGCATGGATATAAGGCGTTTCTGTTTTAGCATATTAATTATCACTTCTGCATGCGGTTTATCCAAGTTCTGAAAGTCATCGACCCAAGCTTTGAGGTTTGATCTACTTTCTTCCGGATTTCTCTTATATATTTCAAGTAGTGTAGTGATTATTTGTTTGGTTTCGCACTGTTTTCGTCTTTGAATTTGTATAGCAGTCGGCCTTTTATAGGTATACTTATTCTGATCGAAATATTGGTCTCCATCGTATGTCCACGATCTGTCATTAATTAAGACTAATGCATCTAATAGGTGGGGTATGCTCGTTGCATTTGCTATCCTTCGTACTGCATCCAGTGCATATAAACGTGTTGATGAAGATCCTTCGTAATCAGTAAGAAGCAAGTGAAGCTTCGGCAGACATTGGGTCGATCCAATTCGACCCATAGCTATCGCAACACTTGCTGCAACTCCAGAACCCTCGGAAACACACCTATTTAAGTAAGGAATACAATCCTCGGTGCCTAATGCACCCAGGGCTGCAACAATATCGTTTTTTAAAACGTACATTCCTAATTCATAAAAAGATTCACCACATTCCTCAAAAAACGTTTTTCTCAGTCCCACATCCAAGCGTAACTTTTCCCGAAAAGCTAACAAGGGTTCAAACAAGCCGCACTTTTCCCTGATGATACTGTAAAGCCTATCAGAGTAGCCCACCATATGACAAAAAAGAAGAGTCGGAACACCCCAGGGATGCTTTCCTATCGTCATACCAAAAGTCTGAATACGATCAGAGACGTCCTCTCCTCGGTTCCAAGATTCTCTCAAGGCTCGAGCTGCAAAAAGTTCTCTTAAACCTGCTTGTTGGAATGCCACCAGGGAGGTTCCAACGCTGAGGAAGTGCGTCTCAACCAGGTATTTAAGTATCTTATCTGCAAGCCCACCTATGCTCGTATATTCTAATTCTCTGAGGATATCTCTAAAGCATTTAAGACATTCTTTCTGCGAAATAGAGTAATCACCAGCTGGGGTATACGTTTGGCTTCTGTTAGTCATTTCCTCAGCAAGACGGACAAGACAAGCGCCAATTACACTGGTGCTAGGCAGATCCTGTGAAGCGAAACGTGTCAAGTGCTTCGATTCCCATTCAAACATAATCTGGTCAACCATGTTATCTAATATGTTACCTAGTCTAGAATCCACTACTGAATTTGGGTTCTTATTGAATTGTACGGCTAAAATACTTAAATATAGAGGGGTAAGAATAAATCCGTAATCTAATTCATACCAAATCTTATCTAATAACTGTTGGGCTTGAATTCCGTCGATGTGGCAACGTAAAATTCTAAGAATAAGAGGACGGTCTGCCTCCAGTATTAAGGGAGCCATTTTAAATATCGACAGGGTCATTCCTCGGACATGGTCGATGCCACGAGCACTTAAAACAATGTAATTATCTGCAGATGCATCAATAATGTTTCGAAGTCCAATGCCTGTAAAATCGACTGATGTAACCTCGTCAATCCCGTCCAATAAGATTAGAAACCCACCGTTTGCCAGAACTTTGAAGCAATCCTGTACTTCAATGTCAACACCTGCTGCCCGGAATTGATTTACAATGTCTGCTGCCAAATTGCCAGAGGACCATCTCATTTCTAATAGTAGTGGAATGGGTTTGGAATCTCCGTGAGCCAGATAATCTAGAGCGAAACGATATGCGATATATTTCATTAGTGTTGTTTTACCGGATCCCATTTCACCGACAAGAGCAATTCTTTTAAACCTTCGCAATGCCCAAACTAGGCTTCGACGCTGTCTTTTTATGCTGTATTTTCGGATGTGTGGGTCAATTATGGAGTATGGCCCGATGTGTCTAATGGGTAAAGGAGGAACGCGCTCTATGTTAGACTCAGCGCCAAACCATTGCATATTTTTTCTTTGGAGTCTTGCCAATATGGCATATATTAGCTGTTTCTGCTGCTCTTTAGTTAAGTATGTCTCAGTTGTTTGTTGTTGCGTACTTATTCTGTCAGTAAGCTTTGCTACATCATGTAATATTTGATGATCTTGTTTTAAATCCTTTCTTGCTATTTCCCTGATGTCAGACAGTGTTTTCTTTATTCCATTTATATATTTTGGCTCTGGGTGATAACCAGAACAGACTAACAGTTCGTTTAGCTCGTCATCGCTAATATGAAATTTATTACGGAGGATCATGGCTTTTCGTCTGGATATTCGTCTTTTTCCTTCATCGATCCTGCGCATAGTATCTTCAGCGTAATCCAACATAGGAGCCAGCCCCTCTTGAGTTAAACCGTTTCTTTCCCGAATAGCTCTAATTATCTTGCCAGCTGCTTCATATTTCGCCACTTTGCTCACCTACGGCCAAAACCTGGACAGATATAGTTATGGACTTGCCCTGAGTATTACTTATCCTAGAGCTATCTGTCAACACAATAGCTGATACGCTGCGGATGGCTTTGTGTATGAAAGGAGTCTAAATGAACCACAATATGTACAAAGGAGCAATAACTTGGAGTCCATTTGTTGGATGCAGATTTAACTGCTCATATTGCCAGCCATCTTTTAAGAGGCAAATGCGCAGGCGTCAACATCAGTGCGAGCTGTGCGGTAGATACACCCCACATTTTCATCCTGAGAGAATGGCCAAAGTTCCGTCGGCGGATTTGATTTTTGCCTGTGCCTTCGGCGATATATCATTTGCTAACCCTGACGAAATCACCCACATACTAACCACGATCGGCCTCTATCCTGACAAGACCTTTCTTGTTCAGTCTAAGAATCCATCCATTTTCATCCCCCTAGTAGGGCAGGTGCCTGATAACGTCGTTTTAGGGACGACAATAGAAACCAATCGACCAACCGATAATGTTTCACAAGCACCATTGCCCACAATCAGAGCCACTGCAATGGCAGAGCTTCCATGGTCGAGGCGGTATGTAACCGTAGAACCAATATTGGATTTCGACGTCGAGTCACTCCTCTCCTGGATTAAACAGATAAAGCCAGAATTCGTCTATGTCGGCTATGACAATCATAGCTGTAAGCTTGATGAGCCACAGCTGGAAAAAACATTAAAGCTGATGCGGAAGCTAGAATCGTTCACTGAGGTGCGACCGAAGAAGATCAGGAGCGCTTGGAATGAGAATAAAGCAAAAGACAGTATAAAAAAGATTAGATACCCTTAGATAGTTATTAGAGTGATTCACTTTTACACCGATGTAAGCTAGGTAACATACATTGGAGGCGGACGGGGGTTCGGTCTTTGCGGGTACCTACCACCGCCATAACCTTAGCTTTTCAGCTTGGGTTTGTTCCGCCTCCTTCTGAGATGATACCGCTCAGAGCACTACAAATCAAGGAGGATACAGTGAGTAGAGCGAATAAAGTACACAACGCTCAACTCAGATTTAACCTACCATGGAAAGGTAATGCTGCTCGATGTCGAGGATGTCCATACTTGATTGAAGTCGGAGATAAAACATGGCAGTGCACAGCGAGTCGGGATTCTCACATTGTTGTATCGGACGGTGCCTTATGCAAGCCTGAAAATTACGATATCAAACCAACCAGGCTACTTAAGGAC
>CAYZWV010000077.1:0-5858 GCA_964482255.1 uncultured Methanocellaceae archaeon | reverse complement strand
GGTCTTTCCTACCAGAGCTTGATTTGGACGGACCATGATTTCTGGATCGACCAAACCATCCTCATCCAAGTAAGCGTAAACCTCGCTTCCCCTAGCTCCTCGGATTTCAGAGTCAGGAACTTCGAATTTATCTTCCTGTCCACCAGGATAGCGTCGCTCTTCGCCCTCATATGTTCTGAAGAAGTGGCTTCGACCCAAACCTCGCTCTATAGAGCCTTTGTTGATTATAAGTGCATCCTCAACATTGTATCCTTCATAAGATAGTACTGCCACAACGAAATTCTGACCAGCGGGCCTCTCATCAAAGCCTATAGCATCTGCCGTTTGAGTTTTGACTATTGCAAGCTGAGGATAATGCAACATATAGGCCCTAGTATCTGGTCTGAGTTTCATGTTTGCTGCTGGCATGCCAAGTGATTGTTTAACCATACCAGCTCCAATGGTATTACGCGGCGATGCATTGTGCTCTGGATATGGGATCATTCCCGTACATATCCCTAAAATCAGGGATGTATCTATCTCCAGATGAGTATGCTTTTCCGTAAGTTCTTCCTCGTTTATAGCAATCAAAGTATTTTCTTCTTCCTCAGGGTCAAGATATTCTATTACGCCTTGCATGACCAGATCATCAAAGGTAACCTTGCCGTCTTTCAGCAATTGAATGTGATCATCAGTTACCAACGGTTTACCCCCATCAATTATTATTAGAGGGCGCCTGGCACGACCAATGTCTGAACTTATGATAATCTCATGAGTTCTATCGTGATATGTAACGTTTACTTGATTAGATATAATGCCCAGTCTTCTTTTTGCCCTGATGTCCTTTACTAATGCGGTCGGATCGCCGTGTGTCCCAATTAGGTTTCCATTTACAAATACTCTAGCCTTATGATCACTGCTTATGGGCTGCACTCCAAGTTCATATAGGGTGGCTGTAAAGTCGTCATCCACACCAGTTGACAGCTCCACCAACTGAGCAAAGTTCTTGACCAAGCCGCAGTTAGGGCCTTCAGGCGTCTCTGAGGGGCAAATTCTACCCCATTGCGTCGGATGCAAATCTCGAGCTTCGAAATGTGGTTGCGCCCTTGATAAAGGAGATATAACACGACGTAGATGAGACAACAAAGCCATATAGTCTGTTCTGTCAAGCAATTGAGATACCCCTGTTCGACCACCAACCCAGTTACCAGTAGCCAGTGGATGAATCAAACGTTCCGTCAGAACATCTGCTCTTACAACAGTTAAGATGCGAAGTTCTCGATTTCTCATGTTCGCTCGCTCTATTTGGTATTTAATATCTCTGGTGAGACGGCTGAATGAAACGCGGAATAAGTCTTCCATTAGATCTCCAGCAAGTTTCAGCCTTTTGTTAGAATAGTGATCTTTATCATCCGCCTCTCGGCGTCCCAGAGTTAATTCAAAGCAAGCTTCTGCCATTCGCCCAAGGAAGTGTGCTTTTGCTAGCCTAGCCCCTTCATCATTGCCTAGGTGGGGAAGCAGATACCTATCGATGACATAATTGGCTCGCCTTTGCTGATACTCTCTTGCTTGGCCTGCTGCAACTCTTTTTCCAAGTTTCTCCATGGCTTCTTCTACGCTGTCTGATTCTGCCTCCTCCAGGTTCTCCAACATGAATTTCACTATTTCGGGATCTCCTGAAACAGCATTAACTATCTCTTGGTCCGTTTCTAAACCGAGAGATCTCATTAATGTGACAAAATTAAGTCGTCCGGATATGGAAGGGAAGGAAACACCAAGGATGGAATTGCGACCTCGCTCTACAATGACTAAGGCGCGGTATCCTCTTCGTTGAGAGAAAACCTTTGCAACCTCTATTTTATCGCCATAGCGTTCATCAAATTCTACAAGAATTTTGTTGGGGGCAAGGTCTTCCAAGGTCATCAAAACGCGTTCAGTACCATTGACAATGAAGTAACCACCTGGATCCTGCTGGTCTTCGCCCACCATTACCATTTCTTCTGGCGTGAGTACATTTAGATTACACTCTTTTGACCATAACATTATTGGAAGCTCACCAATTTCTGCCTCGGCCTCTTCGGCATCGTCTATCTCCCCAATTTCATAATAGTCCTTAACTACAGCCATTTTCAGATAGATGGGTGCTGCATAGGTAAGATTTCTAAGTCTCGCCTCTGTTGGGAATAATTTCTCATAAGAACCGTCTGCTTCTCTGACTTTTGGCTTTCCTACCCGGATCTTTCCAAGCTTGACATATACTCTATAGTTGCCCCTACTATCAACTTCCTCGATGTCAGTTTCGATTATATCTTGCTCACTCATAATTTTCTGGAGACCGTGATCGACAAAATCGTTAAAAGACTCAATATGATGCTGAGCAATTTTTTTACTGGTAAAATAGGCTTTGGATAAAAATCTTCGATCTAACATCTCATCCCTCAATAACCAATCGATATGATAACGCTTTGCCCGCAGTCAAGCTATCCCTAACTACTTTGATGACATCGCCTGCTTTTGCATTTATTTCCTTGCAAACGGGATCCGATGTCTTGATCTTTGGTAACTGCCCTTTTGATATCCGATATTTCGCTAATAGCTTTTTTATTTCCTCTTCTGTCAGCAATATGTGTTCTGGAACCATATTATGGTCAAGAACGCTAAATTCTTTCAAGTAGTTTCCTCCACTTTGAACAATTTTAACGGGCTCGGAGGGATTTGAACCCCCGACCACCTGGTTTCTTCCAGAATTTTTGAGATACATTTACCATAAAATGCCACCGAATGAGGCAAATAAGGCATTTTTTGATCGAGCTTTATATCTGCTAAAAGTTTCGTTAAAAGCCAGGTGCTCTGCCTAGCTGAGCTACGAGCCCTTTTTAATATACCACGGAGCTTCCGCTCAAGCACAGATTTACGGCGTTCAAACACATATATTATAGCTACTGACAAACGCTCACCATTATAGAAGTCGCCAAGATATACCGCTATAGCAATGCATCCATCTAATTTAAACTTTTCTGAAATTTCAAGGAGATAGTACTTTTATTGACATCCATTATAATCTTTTCGATTATGTCGACATTCCTTAGTAGAAGACAAGGAAGGAGTACTCAATAATTTTTATAGAAGGAATTTTCCTATATATTCCCCTATATTATAGTATTTATATTTGATTCCTACCATATTTCACTAGCCCATACCGAAAATACAATGCTAGAAACATCTGTAAAAAGATGCAGAATGCAGATGAAATACTTTCTTTGAAAGTCTACGATGCCAAGGAGTCTCTCAATGGGTTCAATATAACTATAACTGAAATTCAATCGCATCTAAAAATGAGGATGAGATAATGCTGGACTGAATAAGGGATTATTCCACTTCTTCTGATTCTTCTGATTCTTCTGATACCAATTCAGCTATAGCAAACCTGTGCATTACCTTGTTAATTTTTATCTTAACTTCATCACCTAATTTAGTATCAGGCACGAAAACCACAAATCCCTCGATTCGGGCGATTCCGTCTCCTTCTCTGGCTATGTCCTCTATCTTTACATCGTATGTTTCCCCCTCTGCTACGGGGGCACTTGGCTCTCTCCTATACAAAATTTACACCTCTGTTTAACATGGCTATGCCATAGTAGCTTATAAAGTTTTGGCTGGAATGTTTGTTTGTTAGATTATTTTTTAGATGCTTATTTGGCCAAGAAAGCCCCGAAAGAAATTGAATTTGAGTAAAAAAAATCAGTCCACTAACAATCCTATTATGGACATAGGATGAACCATAAATGCAAAATATTTCAGTTAATCTTCATGCAAGATCCCAACAACAGGAAACTTGTTAAGCATATCAGCACCATGTGGTGCTTTATCAAGACCGCCTGTCAAATCTTCTCCAGCGTTGTGAGTAACCTGATGATTTCCACCCCTCCATAGAAAACTACTAGATACATCATACACCTTCCCTTCGTAGGCTATGAAGGCTGAAGCCCTATTTTTGCCATTGTATTGGGCAAGTTCTTTCTTGGTGAAATTTCTCATCTTAGTAAGGTCTTAAGCGATTAGTTTATTAGCAGAAGGAAAGGAAGCACTAAAAAATCAGTACTTCCCGTCACTAATTCTGAACCTATTTCAGGAACTTGGATACGAAAGGAGAGGTCTCACCTCTACGAAGGAAATGTCCAGAAGGTCCTTCGCCCAAGAATTCAGAGAACCAAGACTCGTGCTCAATTTCTTCGTTGAGAATCGCCTGAGAAAGGTCATAGGTACGATGATCCTTGCCTGCCGTAAGATTACAGATGTGTGTATAACCCCTAACTGCGCAACGCTCAGCTTCCACAAGCACCCTAAGTATCGACATAACATCCGTTGGATCTGAGGGAAGAGATGCTGGTGGACATGCAGACATATCATGGAAATCTTTCATGTCATCTGGCAGTCTGCCCCCAAGTTCGTAAATGCGGGGTACAATAGCTTCGAAGTGATTCCTGTCTTCAATGCGAGCAGTCTCCGCAATCTCCTTTATACCTTCTCCTTCCAGCCCAATTAGATTGCATCGAAGGATGGTATAGTAATAGTAAGTAGTGAGCTCCGCAGCTGCGTTCTTTACCAAAAGCTCTAATAATTCATCAACATTGACCCCTGACCTCTCCACCATTTCTCGTGTCACCTTAGCCACATTATCACCTCCATTTTACTAGACACTTTAAAAATAAAAGTTTTTCGATTTGTTAGGTTCTGATAACTCTTCGGGAGGTTTCTGCTAGGTGACCTCCCTGATAACTATCGGGTAAATTTAAAGAGAGAACTACTAAATAATCATGTGTATGAGAAAACGCTCCATTATAATCATTATAATCGTTTTAATCATGTTCATTTCATTATGGTATTTCAATTTACTACCTGCAATGTGGTCGATCGATCCAACTTTCCTATCAACTATTCTCAGCATTGTTGCCGTTATCCTTGGTCTACTAGTCATATTGCCCTACTTCATAAACAGATTTCGCTATAGACCCGATTTGTATATCTTTGTTCACTGCGATGGTTCACCAGATACTATCCCAAGGAGGGGAGGAAAAATCCAGATTGCAATCCATGCCAAGAACAAGCAAAGAGTTGTGGTGGATAGCGTCTGGGTCATTATTCCATATGAACAGAAAGGAGGAATCGAGTCTAGTGGAGGTCTACCAGTTCTGCTTACTGGAGACACAATCCCTCCACGTACAAATGCCCCACCGCATTTGGTTGCGAGGCAACAGATCATAGGAGATTCAGATAAGCATGTTGGATTAGCGACGTTCTGGTGCCGAGTAAAAGATGCATCAGAGTTGATAGTGGATATCGCAATTCTTGCTCATATCCATCAGGGCGACTTACCCCATCTCGTAGATATGCACACTCCATCTACTAGAGAGTACATCTTTCGTCATACTTTTCAAGTCCAAGAAGTCAAGGAGTAAGAGAGAAGCTCCACCATTTGCAACACCGACAAAAACCTGAACCTCATCCCACCAAGATGCAACAAAGCCGAATGGAAAGGCAAACCCCGAAAGTAATCAAAGGAGAAAAACAAAATGAAAACCCCTAAGAGTTATCAGAACCATTTTTTTATATATTTTGATACAAGATAAGGTTACTAATTAATTATCTTCTAACCAAACGCTACATCAAGTACCATCATTACCGCAAAACCTATCATTGCACCCATAGTGGCTAAATCCGTATTTCCGCCACGTTGAGATTCTGGGATTATCTCCTCGACTACGACAAAAATCATAGCTCCCGCGGCAAAGCTCAAAGCGTATGGCAGGATAGGCTGTGCAAGAATAACTGCCGCCGCTCCAATTACGCCGGCGACGGGTTCAACTATTGCAGATAAC
>CAYZWV010000076.1:0-6014 GCA_964482255.1 uncultured Methanocellaceae archaeon | reverse complement strand
ACATGATAGATCGGGCAATCCAAAAATGGCAGGAAAATACGAGAAAAATGAGAGTTAATAAGATGGAGTCATTGATTAGGGAATATAGAAAGAAGATTTAAAAAGTGCTTAGCTCGCCTCTGACTACCATATCAGTTATCTTTTTGATGTCCGACAGCCAATCATCTATGATAACCTCTGCCTTTGGATTTATTTTCTCCATGGTGACTTCTTTCTTGGGTATGATCTGAGCATTAACAATCTTGGGATTGTCTATCGGTTGCCCTATTTGAGAGAGAATTCGTACATATACCTCTTCAACGCCTTCCACTTCTGCTATATCCTGCGCAATCTGAGTGGATAACAAATTGTATATCTTTCCCACGTGACTAACTGGGTTCTTGCCACTTGTTGCCTCCAAACTCATAGGCCTATTAAGCGTGATTAACCCATTAGATCTGTTGCCCCTGCCTACAGAGCCGTCGTCGCCCATTTCTGCAGAAGTGCCGGTCACAGTCAGATAGACCGATCCAGTACTGTAATCATCTGCTATGTTCACAGCCACCGAAACATCGCGCTTGGTATGTTGCCTGGCTACACCTAAGACATGATTACTAACTTCCTCTTTTACCATCTTATAATGCTCCAGATCGTTCACATACTTCGAAACAATGGCATTGGCTACAGTAAGGGTGATGTGATCTTTTATGCGCAACCCCATTACTTTTATATCCTCTCCGATTGCCGGTATCTTCTTTCTTAAATTCATAATTGCTCGCTCTGTGTTATGCACCACTAACTCTGTCTCTGAGAAAGGAGCATGACCTACGCCAAAAGAGGTATCATTAGCGTTTGGTACCTTTCCTCTCTCGAAAACGTTTATGAGGTCTACGGAACCCTGCCCTATCCGTTGATCAAAGACAACATGATAGGGTTCAAGATTCCGGATGTTTTTCTCTAGATATTCCCTTGCTGTTTTATGGGCTATAACTCCAACCGGTATCTTCTCATCGTCCACATAGGAGGTTGCTCTTCCGCCTATCAGGATGAAAATGGGTTTTATAACTTCTCCGTCTCCATAGAGAGGATTTGCCTCTCCCCCCACCAATTCAACTTGGTCCGTGTTGTGATGTAATATTCTGTCAAATCGGCTAAGATATTCATTTGATAGCGCTCTGCTCACCGCCTCGCCAATACCATCACATATTGAGTCTGGGTGTCCGATTCCTTTTCTCTCGACTAGCTCGATCCTATTTGTTTCAATTGGTTTTTGGGTGAGCTTCTCCACCCTGATATTTCTTTTCATCGTTTCAAAAATGCATCAGTAGGTATAATATTTTTCGGTGTGATCATTTTTTGATATGACCATTATCGACAAAGGGTTAATTATGTATAAATTAGTAAAATACCCAGAATATAGAGGAGTGGAGACTTTAATTAAGGTTGGTCAAAAACATGTTAAGGAAGGAAGAGGCGGAAAATCTTAAAAAGATTTTAGAAAGTTAAAACAAACATTTTAGTAAATACCAATAGAAAAAGTACATAGGCATCCAGAACCTTAAAATATCTTTGGAATATTTTGTAAAAAGTTTTTACAATAAGAGAAGCTTATTTTTACTGTTAAACTCGAGATTTTAAAACTCGCTTTCCTTAAAAATGAAAAAGATTATTTAAGTACAAAACTAATCAAGTTTAAAGTTGGTGATTTCAATTTCAAAAAACAGAAGTGGTTTAGGTTCCGAACATCCACTTTGCGATAAAATTCAATTAATAATGGTACTTTTGTTTTTTATTGTTTGGGGAATAGACACTATAAGTTTCATTATCTTTGGATATTCCACAGTTATAGTTGGATTATTTTCTTTCCCTGTTCTGATACTTCCAGCAAGTGTTTTTTTAGGCTTGAGCTTATATCTTATAGCAAAGTCACATAACGTAGTTTTTGGTGGAACAAATGATACCCAGAAACTCCTTGATTCGGGTGTTTATGCATGGGTTCGACATCCCATGTACCTTGGAACACTACTGTTTTGCCTGAGTTTCTTTTTCCTCAGTTCCTCATTACTCTCACTCGGAGTTTGGATAGCGTTCTTTATCATATACGATAAAATGGCAACATATGAAGAAAACGACTTAGTAAAAATACTTGGTAAAGATTACAACTCCTATCAGAACCGAGTTTCTAAATGGTTTCCAATTATGCGAATACGTTCAAAAAAAATGAAATACTTTTCAAGAAAGAGAACTATTTTGAAATAATTAATTATCTCTGCCTACAAAATTTCTATGTGAGCCCCTAGGATCAGATCATCCAAAGCTAGCAAAAACCCTCTTTCTCAAATCCACCATAGATACACTTAAAAATACATTAAAAGAAACTGATAATTTATATATTCTTTAATTTCTAATTTATTTTAATGGACAAAAGTTTTGAAAAGCGATTTTGGGAAATAGATTTTTTACGTGGACTTGCTATAATCATGATGATAATCTACCACCTATTCTATGATTTAGATTTTTTCAACGTGCATAACATTAACATAATTTCTGGCTTCTGGTGCTATTTTGCACGCACCACAGCTGCCATGTTTATTCTTTTAGTGGGCATTTCCTTAACTCTCAGTTATTCAAGAGCAAAGGCATGGAACCCAAAATCCAATTTATATCCAAGGTATCTAAGAAGAGGTCTGAAGATATTTTCATGGGGATTAATTATTACACTAATGACCTGGATATTTTTGAGAGAGGGTTTTGTTATTTTTGGGGTACTTCATCTTATTGGAATATCAATTATTCTGGCGTATCCATTTTTAAAACTCCGATCTTTGAATCTTTTGATAGGGATTACGTTCATATCTATAGGAATGTATTTGAAGAATTTTACTTTTGGCTCTTCTTGGTGGATTTGGTTAGGTCTAGCCCCTTATAACTTTTATACCGTTGATTATTTCCCAATTTTTCCATGGTTTGGAGTGATTTTAATCGGATTATTTATTGGAAATTTACTATACCCTAGATATACACGGAAATTTAATCTTTTTGATATCTCTAATTTTTCTTTTATAAGACTATTTTGCTTTTTGGGAAGGCGTTCGTTATTAATTTACTTAATTCATCAACCAATATTAATTATGTTACTAGCCCTTCTTGATGTTGTGAATATTGGTTCTTTTTATATTCTCCCTTAGCGATGTCCTCCTCCACAAAAGATAAATCGCTATCTTTTGATAGTTTTCGATAATGATCACATATCTGGTATCTATTAAAAAATTCCCTAGTAATGAGTCAAAAAAATCCCTAAAGGCAAACTTCTTTTAACTGCAAAATGCAAAAGTTTTAGGTTAAACTTGTCTTAATAAATAATCACATACTTTTATACCAACACATAATAACAGATTTATAATGTTGAATCTTTACTTTTGACTTTTAAAAAATCTGGTATTTACTGGTTTGACTTGAAGTTATTGCAAATACTCAAAATAGATATTAACTCATAGTAGACCTGTTCTTGTTTCAACTTATACTATAGATTTCCAGAAAATTGAAACTATTTCTCTCAAGCTATATTTATTCATCCATGATTTCATCCTTTTTTATATAGCTGATGCTTTTATTCGTGTGATGTAAAAAGGATTTAAGCACCATTAGGTAGTCGCAATAGTGTTTGAGATACATTCTGATTTCAGAACGTTTATTGTCATAGTTAACAACGATCTCCCTATGAACATTGGGGATGACTTCGATAATGCTCTTTGGCTATTTTTCACTTACCTTACTTTCGCGACATTTTTATCATCATGAAATCTTATTCCTATAAGGAGTATGTAATAAGGAGTACGTAATTATGTCGGTAAATTCTGATCATTATGATATTCTCATCGAGGGTGGATGGATTCTCACACCAGAGGGATTAGTTAAAGGGGCTTTAGCAGTCGATAACGGGATTATCGCGATTATAGGCGAAAAGGTCTCGGCCGATAGGGTAATCGATGCTAAAAATGGAATAGTGATGCCTGGCTTGATTAATACCCATACTCATCTTGGAATGACTTTACTCAGGGGTTATGCAGATGATTTTCCATTGGAACAATGGCTAAACGAATACATCTGGCCTATGGAGGCAAAGCTGGACGAAAGATCAGTATATATAGGGTCATTGCTTGGCTGTCTTGAGATGATTAAGTCTGGCACAACCACATTTGCTGATATGTACATACATATGGATGGTGCAGCAAGAGCAGTAGAAAAGTCTGGGCTTAGGGGCTTGCTATCCTATGGTATGATCGAACTCGAAAATGAGGCTAGGGCAGAAAAAGAACTAAAAACTGGAAAAGAATTTGTAAAAAAATGGAACAATGCCGCAAATGGCAGGATCACGACTATGTATGGCCCACATGCACCGAATACTTGTTCCCTAGAGTTTTTGACTCGCGTAAGAGAATGCTCTGATAAAGATGGCGTAGGAATTCACACTCATCTATCTGAAACCAAAACAGAGATAAATGAAATGAAGATCAAGTATGGCATTTCCCCTGTACAACTTTTAGATAAGATAGGTTTTTTTGGACCCGATGTATTAGCCGCGCATTGTGTTTGGCTTTCCGAAGGAGATATAAAGATTTTAAAGAAGAACGATGTCAAAGTAGCGCACAATCCAACCAGCAACATGAAACTTGGATCAGGAGTGTCGCCAGTTCCAGAGCTTATAAAAGGTGGGATTACCGTAGCGTTGGGAACCGATGGATGCGCATCAAACAACGATCTGGACATGTTTAAGGAAATGAAGATGGCTGCGCTGCTCCATAAGGTCCATAAGCTCGATCCGACCATGATTTCTGCAAGAGATGCGCTAAATATGGCAACGATTAACGGAGCTAGAGCACTTGGAATCGATTCAGGAGAGTTAGCAGTAGGTAGGAAGGCAGATATCATAATCGTCGACACAAACAAGCCCCATCTGACACCAAAGCACGATATGGTCTCCCATTTAGTCTATTGTGCAAAGGGTAGCGATGTTTCCACCTGCATAGTGGATGGCAGAATACTGATGGAAAACTACGAAATCACAATGTTAAACGAGTCGAAGATAATGGCTGATGCGGAAAAGGTTGCTAGAGATTTGATGGATAAAGTTGCTTAGGGTCAAATAAGATCGTAAATAAAATAAAATGCTTAGACTTTTTTAATCAATTTCCTCAAAACTCACAATCCACTCCCGATATCGGATGAAAAAGATTTTTAAACGTGAATATCTTATCATATAAAATAGTGGAGAAGTAGTAAATGGCAGATTTAGCGTGGTTTCCTTCAGCTGCAATGCAAACGATAGGTGCAATGTATGCCGTATTTGCAGCCCTTTATATTTACGCAGCCAAGAGAAACTCAAAGACCCTGACTGGAACCTCAAAGACCCCGACTAGATCCTTTTCATATATATGGGGGATAATGGAGCCGCATATATATTTCGTTATTTTGTCAATAATTGTTTTTTTTGCCATTTTAATAAATGCTATAGTCTTATTTGGAGTTTCCATTGGCAGTCTGTCAAACCCTGAAAGATATTATTTCGGTGGTTTTATTTTATTTTTGTCTGCTTTGACCTATATTATTTTATTTTCTATGCTTTTAGTACCTAACATAGCAAAGAAATGAATAGTAGAGTATATGTATAGGTCTCTTCTCTCTTTTTTTACTCATTTTCTTCAAAACTCACAGTCCACTTAGGATGTTGTATAAAAAAAGTGTTTTAAACATGATATTAAAAACATAATAAAGCAATGCGTTAATATTTCTTAAGAGTAGAACCTATCCTTTACATAATAATCAAGTTATCAAAATACAACGAGCAATAAGGTAACTAAATGAACATTGCATGGGGTATTACGGGTGCAGGACATCTTCTGAAAGAGAGCTATGATGTTTTCAAGAAATTATCAGATGACCACCAGATAACAATTCTGGTTTCATTGGCAGGAGAAGATGTTTTACGGATATACGGATTGCTTGATAAACTGATCCAGATCGCTGGCGGTGGA
>CAYZWV010000075.1:0-6079 GCA_964482255.1 uncultured Methanocellaceae archaeon | reverse complement strand
AGCCTATCCTGCCCTACGCAGATGCGATCATGCTTACAAGGGGGATATTGCGTACATGTGTGGATCCTGCAATCCCTAAACCGATTATTCTAAGGGTCTCTGGTGGCACGAGCATGGTTGGAGATGACCTTGCTAACGAGGGAATTACCACTTCTGTGAAAGATGTAATCAGGCTCAATGCCAGTGCTGTATCTCTTTCCATCTTTGTGGGCAGCAAATACGAGCACGAATCGTTGTTAAATCTGTCAAACCTCGTTAACGAGTGCGAGGAGTATGGCATTCCGGTGATGGCTGTCACTGCCGTGGGTAAAGAGCTAGAAAAGCGTGAGGCACGATATCTTGCTTTATGCTGTAGGATTGCTGCCGAGCTAGGTGCGCGGGTGGTAAAAACATACTATTGCAAAGAAGGTTTTGAAAAAGTAGTCCGTGGATGTCCAGTACCGGTAGTTATGGCAGGTGGACCCAAGGTGAAGTCTGATCTTGAAGTCTTCGAATTTATTTATGATGGCATCCAGAAAGGAGCTATAGGCGTAAATTTAGGAAGAAACATATGGCAAAATGAATATCCAGTCGCAATGATAAAGGCTATCCGTTCCGTAATTCATGAAGATTATACGCCGAAAGAGGCGCAAGATCTGTTCAACAGCATCAAAGATGGCAAGCAATAGTTAGTAATGCGCACGGAACGACTGAAGGCCACGTGCCCGAGTGCCCGACCATAAATACTCCATCAAAGGTGTTTGGGTCAAGGAGTAATAAAATGTTGTGGCGATACAGGCTAATAGAGCATGGCAGAGATAAAGACCTAAGCAAGATAAAAAGTCCTTTAGATCGTTTAGGTGTGAAGAGGTGAAAACGAAGAAATAGTTCGGATATAACACCAAAATGGAATGATATACGAACCAAGTTCGGATATAAAGGAGTTATCGGAAATTTTTGAGGGCACTTAAAACGATGGGCAATCCTTTATTCAATAGTTGAGAGAGTGACATTTAAAATCAAATATGCATAAAATTTTAAAAAGTTTATTTACTATAAATCCCGATAATTATTGTTATGAAGAATCAAGTGTTGATTGACCTGAGTACAATTACATCGGCAGTGAATAACCCAAACCCTGTATTGAGACTTATCGATCTTTCTAGGCTTGTGGAAGCAATAGTTCTATATGACGATGTTTTATACTATGGAGACCCTCAAGACTTTGATAATGGAACAGTAGGGCATATGTTCGAAGATGGTTTGCCATCAGAGGTAAAGGAAATCATTAGGACAGGGCCTGGCGTGGTTGACTTCGGCATCACGACTGTTCCAGTTGCAATTCATCTTGGTGATACTGGCGAGAAAATTGCAACAGGACAGCAATTGGTTTCCTCTGGTTCTACTCCAAGATATCTAGACGACGAAAACTCTCCATTTCTTTTAGAAATATGTCAACAAACAGATTTCAGGTTATTTTCGTATGCTACTCTTTACGATCAAGATATGTCGGAGGAACTAAAGTTTAAATTTGTTCAGGTATGTGCCACGCGTGCCTATTATTATATGCTTGCAGCAACCAAACTGAAAATACCTTACAATCCACAATTATTTCGTGTACCTATCGTGCGTTCCCTTCCTCTTCCTCAGAGAACCCCAGTTCCCTACGCAATTTATCGTCAGTTCGAAGACAAGATGATGAATCATATTGCGAAGGTGGCTGGCGTAAATAGAATTGAAGCAACTCTACCGTTACTTTTCACTTATGTAATTAAAGAAGCCAGAAATAAGGATCCTTATGACATTTTTAGACTGGCAATGGAACTCCGAAAATCCAAAGAAATGTCAAGAATTCGAGAAGTCTTTGGTAAATTAAATGATAGTATGGACCGTTTTGATCTTCGTCTTGGAGGTAAAATGAAACGGTTACTCGATGAGGAAGCTGATAAAGTTATTAAGGATCTGTCTGGTGTACAACAAAGTAAGCTCGAATGTAAGATCAAGTTCTTGAATCTTCCAGACATATCAATAGACTTTAAAACATTAACCCAGCAATTGAAGGACAGGAAACTTCAAAAGTGCATAGCACAACTGGGTAAAATTAGTGAGTGTAGCTATCAAGTTCTTTCTCTGAAGTCTGACATCGAGCGTGTTCTCAATATCCGACTTTCTTATAACGATGAAAAATTCCTTATTTCTCTATCTAAAAAATCATAGGTTTTGCGTGAAAAAGAGTTGAACCCAATTTCGCATAATGTATTGTTTATGCTATGCTACCTTCGATGTGCATAGCTAGGTTTATAACGCTTACTATTGAAAGTGCTATCATCGTAAAGTCAGAAAAGCCATGTAACATATCTAATGCCGAATGTGATCTTGGTATTGAGACAGTATATAATCCTAAAATAGAATCTTTGCACATTTTATTGAATTGAACTTTGCACAAAATAGAAAAATGTCACCCTTTTTATTTTTGGAATATTACTATTTCAGAGAGATCAGTGCCCTCAAAAACTCTCACTCCCTATCGGTCGCTCGGTGCTATCGCACTCCGATAACACGGTGTAAAAGGCAAAATTTCATTTTGCCCAAATTTGCTATCGCAAACTTCTTTTACACTGATTACGTTAGGCGACATTGTGTTTAACTACGTATAGAGAGGTATAAAATATGGATATGCAAACCGCATATAATCTGTACTGGATCGTCATTATAGGTATCTTTGCACAATCTATCCTCGCATGGGAGTTGGGTTCCAAGGGGATAGATTACTTCCTTAAAATTGGAGTGGGTCCAAAGATATATATTGCTTATGTTCTTTTCTTCATCGGTGTAATTTGGGGGTGGATTTCACCGCTCGATTTCCCGTACAAAACATGGATAGATTGTTGGCCGACCATTATAGCTCTTGGATGCTTCATTATAGCTCGCATTTTGAGGCCAAAGCGCTTGAACTCTTTTTTAAAAGCAAAACAACTATATGAAGGTTATATGTGTAAAAACGTTAGAACTGAACCAAATGATGAAGTTAGACGCAAAGCGAGAAATGATGCCAGCTTGGCAAAAGCCGAATTGTTATACCGCGAAGCTATTGAGTTTTCAGATAAAGAAGATGAGATTTACGATGTTGCTGTTGCCTCTTTCCAGCTCGGAATGCTCCTTGACCTTCAAGGTAGGGACGATGAGGCATCGAAGGCATTCAAAACCACTATAGACTTAGCCCCAAAACTGAGACGTGATGTCAATATGATTGGAACAATCAGTGGTTGCTACTATCGACTTGGTCTTATCTCCAAGCGGAAAGGAGACTTGAGTAAGGCTCGAACCTGTCTGGAGGAGTCCCTCAAGCTTGATACAGAGATAAACGACACTCATGGTCAACGGTTGTGCAAAGAGGCATTAGGTGCACTAAAGTGATTCTGATGGTAATGAGGATAGCATATCGAAAATTTACAACGTCGCCTAACACGCGGTTATCTGGCTCCGCACCCTACGGGTGCTTCGACCCAAATTTGTTCACCTCGTTCGCAAACTTCAGATACCCGCCAGACGTTATATAAAATCGGCTTCGGGTCGCAAGAATTATAAATTAGTTTAATTTAAATAAATATATGGTGGGTGTAAAAATATAAGTTTTGGAAATTTGGTAGATTTAAAAATAAAAATACTTAGCAGGTATGCAGTCAATAAAAAGCATTGTTGCTGTTTTTGTTTTATTTTAATGATATCAAGACTTTTCTCTTAGTAGCAATCAAATAAAAAATAATTTTGTTGTATTTTTCTAATTTTTCTCTCTAGTTACAATACATTTAAATAAAAAATGATATTAATCGCATTAAAAGCAACGGAGGCAATTAGATATGGATTTGTTATTGACGATAGCAGTAATAATAGTGCTGATATTTGTAGGCATATTACTTTGGTTATGGAGCTTTTACAACAGAATAGTTAGATCTGAGAATCGCATAGACAATGCATGGGCACAAATCGACGTACAACTTAAACGAAGAGCAGACCTCATCCCAAATCTGATGGAAACCGTCAAAGGCTACATGAATCATGAGCGTGGAACCCTTGAGGCTGTTACCAAAGCACGGGCTTCTATAATGAGTGCAAAGACGCCACAAGAAAGCATGGATGCAAACAATATGTTAACTGGAGCATTGAAAACACTTTTTGCTGTTGCAGAAAGTTATCCTGATCTTAAAGCAAGTCAGAACTTCCTAAGTCTTCAAGACGAATTGACACATACTGAGGGGAAAATAGCCTATTCAAGACAACACTTCAACGATTCAGTATTAGTATTTAACAATACTATAGAGACGTTCCCTGGAGTAGTGTTTGCTAAAAGAATGGGCTAAAAAGAAAAGCAGATGTTACAAATCCCGGAAGCATCTAGAGAAGTACCAAAAGTAGCATTCTAAATTTTTTCTAAGTGTTTGATACCATGGAAAAACAAATGCTGTTAGAGGACCACGTACGAAAAAACAAGCGAGATACTGTACTTATCTGTATTTTCATGGTCATTCTTCTTTTTAGTGTAATATTTGCCATAGGTTTAGCACTAGGTTACCCTCCTTATTTTACTATGGCAATCGCTTTACCCATAGCCTTGTTTTACATTATGATCACTTATTCTTTTTCTGTTCAGACTGTTATTTCTGCTGCTGGTGCTAGACCCGCAAATCCACAAGTTCGTGAAGAGAAACTGCTGATTTATAAAGCTGAGGAAATGGCTATAGCTGCGGGTTTGCAGCCGCCTAAGGTTTATGTTCAGGATTCAAAGGATATCAATGCCTTTGCGACAGGTAAGAAGCCAGAGGAATCCGTTATCTGTGCTACTACAGGTGCTATTCGGCAATTGAACAGTGAGGAGCTTGAAGGCGTTATTGGTCATGAGATGAGCCATATAAAGAATCGAGATATTCTTGTGATGACGGTTACTGTAGCAGTGGTTGGAACCATCGCTCTTCTTGCCGAAATAGCATTGAGGTCTCTATTCTGGAGCGGTGGTGGACGAGGAAGTAAAAAGGTGACGGTGGAACAGTTCTCATTATAGTCGCTATTATTCTCATTGCTTTAGCGCCGCTGTTCTCGAGGCTCACTTATCTTGCTATTTCGCGGAGACGAGAATACCTTGCTGACGCAGATGGGGCGTATCTTACCCGTAATCCCGAGGGTCTTGCGGCGGCTTTGGAGAAAATAAAGAATGATTTACCCGATGATCCAAAGGGATCTAAAACAGTTGCTCCACTTTACATTGCAAATCCGTATAAGAGGGCTTTGAGTAACTCAATTTGGTCAACACATCCACCATTGGATGAAAGAATAAGAAGATTAAGATCAATGTAAAATTATTATTTTAGTTTATATTCCATAAGCAACGAACAAGTAAGAGAATAAAAGATTAACAGCACAAGAAAAAGTCATTCATTTAAATAGGGGTCCATGTCGTATTTTCTGTAACTGATATCTCGTATCCCTCGCCAGCTATGATATCGAAGTTCGTGCCCATCCCCCCCATCAATGAAATCCAGCCTTCGGGTGTTTGTGTGTTTGGGTTCCATCGATTTACTGCATCGCAGTTAGAGCCTATTAGGTTCATTAATGAGGATGCATTCTTTATAGTCGTATCGTATGGCAGACCAATCCAATTCTTGCCCGTGCCATTAGACTTTTTGATGAGTGTAATTGAATCAATGGTTACAGTTACGCCTGTCAGGTTAAAAGTCGTATTTTCGGTGACCGATACTTCGTAGCCTTCGCCCGGAACTATATCGAAGTTCGTGCCCATGCCACCCATCAATGAAATCCAGCCTTCTGACTGTTGAGTAACCGGATCCCATCGATTTACTGCATCGCAGTTGGGTCCTATCGCCTCCATTAAGGATGATGCGTTTGTAATAGTTGTGGTAATTGGTATGCTAATCCAATTCTTGCCAGTGCCTCCAGACTTCTTTATGAGGTTGTATTTCACATTTACCAGTGGCAAATAATCCTTGTTTGTGCCACCTGAAATATCATAGGCTGTATCTCCAAGTCCATCTCCATCCAAATCCTCGCCAGCATAATCGCTCCAATAGTTCCCACCAAGATAGGG
>CAYZWV010000074.1:0-6137 GCA_964482255.1 uncultured Methanocellaceae archaeon | reverse complement strand
GTCACGACATCCTTGGTCATTATATCCTTTACATTGGTGCCGATTTCCTCTTCTGCCATGGATGAGAATATATTGAGCATGCATTAAAAACTTTCTTAAGTAAAATAGCCATATTGTAAACCAATGGTTGGAATAGCATGGATGAAAAATATTGTAAGTTCAAAAAATTTGATAAAGAGCAATATGCGGAGGTAACCCGATTCTTAAAGAAGCGCACGCATCTAACGGCAAGGGAGTGGGCTATCGCTCGATTATGCGCAGATTTCAAACAGTCTGAAAGATCAGAGATGACACGAATAGGTGAACATCTACCAGAACTAGTGCCATTTATGAAAGAGCCGTATTCGCGCCAAGCAGTTTCTATGGCAAGAGCAGCCTTTAAGAAAAAGGTTATGAAATCCGGAACCACGTTCTTTTATGCCTATTATTCTGGGCTGATATCCATGGAGGATATCATTGACATTATACATAAGATCGCAGAAAACATCGAGTACTTGCTCAATGTTGGAGAAGGTAGAACTCCAAAAGGAGATGTGAATGTCGAGGTTCAGCAGGAGGTTATAAATGTACTAAGAGAGATCAGCGATGCTTTTGAAAAGTAGTTTGGATTAGTTTTACGCAAGTTGTCTTCTTGGAGTTCTATTAAAAATGCCTAGATGAGAGGCGTTATACTCATAGATTTAGCGGTCTTGTTGAAACCGTCAACCGAAAATTCAACGGTATCCCTTAATAGGATCATATTAAAAATAGTAGTTAATATATACTAATTTTATCCTTAATTACGTAAAAATATAAGATTTACGGACGTGAGGGGATTCGAACCCCTGATCTACAGTTTAGGAGACTGTCGCCCTATCCTAGCTAGGCCACACGCCCTTTCTAAATGACGTATTATTTATTTAAAGTGTCAATAAATATTTTAGTAACAAATGAAATATGGTTTTAACTTAAGCTTATCCCTAATAACCTAATGGTTAGCTAGTTTCCTATTGGTCAGATTCTAAAAAGAAGTGTCAGACTATTTTCTAGGAGATGCCATAACATAAGCATAATTTTGCTGATACTACGTCTGGATATTTGTCTTTGGCTATCAAACCAATAAAATCTCTGGAAGAACGCCATTTTACTATATATAAATCTTCCTTTAATGTTCTTTATATTTTTCTGCAAAAACCTCTAAACAGATAGGAATTAACTATTTATTCTCCCAGTTGATAGCTGATACATAATATATAATCTTTCTGAGGAGTGATAAGCTCGCATAAACAAGTATTATAGAACTATAGCAGCTTTAGAAAAGCTGTTTATTTGAGTTATTCTAGATAAATCAATAATCAAGGGAAAAACTATTAATAGTTTCTAAAGGTATTGTCATCAATCCATAAGATGAGACATACTAGTGATAAATGAAACTAAGAAAAACTGACTACTACAAGTTATTAGTTAGACCTGTGGTCGTCGTATCAACAATTTCTGAAAAAGGCATTTCGAATGCGGCACCATTCAGCTTCAGCTCTCCCTTGAGCTTCAACCCCCCCTTATATGGTTTTTCCTGCTCGCCAGAACATCATACATGGAGGAACATCAAAGAAAACGAGGAGTTCGTGGTCAACATCGTTGGAAAGGACCTTGGCCCACTCATGCACGTTCTTGAGAGAACTTTTTCCTATGATGTCAGCGAAATCGAAAAGGCAGGACTGACTGAAGAAAGATCAAAAAAGATACAGCCACCCAGAATTAAAGAGGCAATAGCGTGGTTAGAGTGCAATCTGGAAAGTTTTGAAGAGAGTGGGGACCATATATGGATCGTTGGTAGGGTTCTAGAGGTTGATATCAAAGATAAATTCTGGAACGAAGTGATTGATGTAGAAAAAGCAAGCCCCCTATGCCACATAAGTGGAAAATTTTTTGCAACTGAAATGAAAATGAAGAATTACGAAAGGGCATTGAGATGAGATGACAATAAAGCCAGTTGAAGAGATAATTAGGGAAATAAAAGAACATTATGACGAGGAGTCGGAAGGATGGCGAGTCTTGAGAGGAAAAGATCAGCGAGGCCATTATAACACTTATATATCAAGCCCTAGGTTTCTATGGCAGATGAAAACAGAGTTAAAGAATCCGTATCAACCTGTTGGAGTGGGTAAGATGGTAACAGAAGAGGTAAGTAAAAAGATTAAAAAAATCATGGATAATGGTGAACCTCTTCCTTTTGCAGAGATATATCCACAACCAAAGGATGTCTCAATAATCGCCATGGGAATTGGAAATTATTCCCCTAAATCCACTGATATGCTAAGAGAGGTCATTTCAAGCAAGCAAAGAAAGCTAGAATCAGACCTCACATCAAGCCTCAATAAACTTCTCCATAGAGAGGGGCTATACATGGGATACGTTTAGGATTTATAATTAGGATGCGCCGATATTTGGAGAAACTTTGATGACTACAAACAAGAACGCCCTAGAAAATATTTGCTGGAGAAATAATATTAAAAAGCGATAAGATTTTGATAAAACCAAAATACATTCTTGAAAGAGTTCCACCTATTGGATTGATAACTAATTGAAGAGTCGTCTATTGTGCTATAAAGTTGCGATACAAATTTCATTTAGAACTATGATGTAGAAATGATCATAGGAAAGAGTGGGGACTTTGCATACATTTTTGAAGCTTTTGAGATGGAGGATGTTCAAAGGCTTAAATCCTGATAAGAGTTGAAAAAGACAGACCTGACTTGATGTGTATGGTGATCTCTTCTTTCTTGAACACATAATCTACATTCTCAATCAATAGTTTTATTCTTCGCTACAAATCCTCTGAAAAATTTATGGTGATTTTTTTCCCTATTTCAATCCTCTCTTTCGCAAACATCTATGCTTATCCCAAGAATGCCTTCGATTCGATCTATATTCTTGCCACCTTTGCCTAAGATTTTGGGAATATCCCTCTCATCAAGATAGACGATAGCTTTTCCGTCCGATATCATCAAAACATCTATCTGACCACGTGCATACTTACTAATCACTTTATGAATCTCCTTTTCTGCAAGAGACCATGCTGGTTTGCTTGGTGTTTCAACCGGCATGACCACAACTTGGTCCCCATAAGAGTATATTTCGTATTCCGTCCGTCCCGACTCAAAGTCCACCACATCTATAACCGGGCGAGCCAAATCCTCCTCGACCATTCCATTCGGCACTTTCACCTTGAACGTCACGTCATATACCTTGGCGATTTCGCCCATGTTGATGAATACAACTGTATCAACTATCTGAGGGATTATACCAAGCTCAACTCTCCCTATCAATCGCTGCACGGCGTCTATTGCCCTGTTGGAATGAACCACCCCCACCATACCCACACCGGCCAGTCGCATATCCCCAAATACACGAAAGTCTGATGTCTTGCGCACCTCGTCATAGATTGTATAGTCCGGTCTGACCAGGAGAAGTATATCTGCCGTAGCAGCCATGTCGTTTTCCAGAGGGGCGTACTGCGTGATCTCATCTGGTACCTGAAGATCTCTGGGGGATTCCATGGTCTTTACCACATACCCGCTCTTTTGCAGAAACTCTGCCAAACAGGCGGCAAAAGTAGACTTTCCCGCACCAGGTGGTCCAGCAACAACTATTCCTCTTTGCCTCTCAACCAACCTTGCTTTTAATTCATTAGAAAATCGATAGTCATCTAGCTTGACGTTCGCAATAGGGCGTACAGCCGTTATTTCCATGCCATCCGAGAAAGGCGGACTGGCTATCGCTATCCTCATAGATCCAAGCTGGACGATGGTGGCTCCCCTTTTCTCAAACTCGATAAAGCCATCAGGATCTCTCTTGGCCCTTTCTAGGATCTCATGCGATATGTCACGCAGCTCCTTTTCTGTACAAGGTTGATCTCGTATCTTAACCAATCGCATCCTTCCGACAGTCCCTCTCTTTGCCATTGGGCGAACCCTGGCCTTTAGAAGTACGAACATAGTGTCATCGGTGAAGAATTTCTGGATAGAGAGGGGGCCCAACTCTTCCTTCTCTGGATATAAATAGATAACTTCTAACCCTTTTGCTCGAGCTACCTCTGACTGTACGATATCACTCGTTATGAAAATGGCTTTGTGCTGGACCGCTACAGTCCGGATTATAGCGTCGATAGCTCCCCTGGATGCAAGCCTGATCTGCTCAAGCGTGGGAATTTCACCGGTGTATTCTAATGTGATCTTACCTTCTTTTGCCATTTCGTTTAATTTCTTGAGTTCCTCCAAGCCACTGAATCCGATATCTCTACCTTTGTTAGCCTGTGCCTCAAGTTCTGTGACAACTGCCTCTGGGATGAGAATTTTGGCTCCCTCAAACTCTCCTCCCTCTATTTTAGCAGTGATCCTCCCATCTATGATAACACTTGTATCTGGAACTAGTTTCAATTTTTTTCACCCAACTGATTATTGTTATGATGTGTAATAATATACACACTTGCCTTGTGGGATGAAAAATATTCTAATATGGGGGAGATAATACAGAAGAGCGATTTTAGGACCTACTTTCTTCTGAGTTCCCTCATCATTTCTTTGTGGAATAACGAGAGGATGTCACTTAGAAGACCGAAGATGAACATTTGAACCCCCATAACGATCAACAAAGTGGCAAGGATGGTCATTGGAATGCGGGTTACTCCTTTGAACCACTCTAGTACGACATAAATTCCTACACATGTGCCAAATACCACGAAAACTGCCCCGAGAATGCCAAAATATAACAATGGATTTTGCGTTTTGGTAAGCTTATAGATGGTAATTCCAATTCTAAGGCCATCCTTAAGAGGGTGGAGTTTTGTTGCAGCTCTTTCATGCCTAGATCGATAGTATATTGGCACTTCTATCATTCTCAAACCCTTTTTCACACTCTCTATGGTGATCTCTGCCTCTGTCTCAAATCCTGTCTTGTTCAACTCTAATTCCTGGACTGCCTTCTTTGTGAAAGCCCTGTATCCAGACAAAATATCGGTGACCCATGTACCATATGCAAGACCAAATAACTTGTTCAAAATTTGATTGCCAAATAGATTCAGTTTTGTAAAGGCACCATCCTTCTGCTCTGCAAATCTGTTGCCAATAACATGATCTGCATTTCCCTTCTCGATAGGCTCTAGTAATTTATCTACCTCTTCTGGGAGATAAGTCCCATCACCGTCAATCATAACGATGACGTCCTCCTCAATCAGATCAAATGCTTGCTGAATAGCTTGACCTTTGCCCCTTCCTTTTTGGGTCACAACCTTAGCGCCCTTTTCCATAGCTATTTTGATGGTATCATCAGTGCTATGCCCATCCATCACCAATATTTTTGGAAATCCCATGGAATTGAATTCTTCAACTACCTCGCCTATGGTATGGGCTTCGTTGAGAGTTGGAATCAGGATACAAACTTCATCTCTCATTTGACGTTCACCTAAAATTTCTTGATTTTCCATTATTTTACTTTACTGCTCATTTCTATCACCCTAATATAAGATTTGCTATGTGTGTTTTTTGATCAAGTTGACCTATTTACTTATCAAATCCCCCGTTGGGTTATCAACTCAATCAACGAGATGTCAAAAAGGATTATACGTCAACAATTGTTGATTTGAAGAGTATGTTGAGCTTTCAAGATGTTTTGCTTTAAAAAGACTGTCTATTTCAGATATTCTGAATAATATATTGTCAAAGTGAAGATTATTTAAAAAAAACAAAAAGTAAGTGCTGAATAAATAAATGCGGAGAATGAGTAGAATAAAAATGTGTATGTATGACAAAAAAAATAAATCAAACTAAGTCAATAGGATAGTTTCTCCGATCATCACTTGATCCTCTGTGACTCTAAATTCCCCCATCATATCTCCAACTATTATACTGTATGGTCCCACTGGCATCGTGTCAAACTGTGTTCCACCGAGAATGGGACCCTCTGTAGAGTAAGGAACAATGAACTCATAGCTTCCATTAGAAGTTGTAGTTTGAGTATAACTGAAAGTTCGCCCTTGATTAGTCTCGATTTCAACGTTGATCAATACGTTAGTACCTTCAGGTGCACTTCCAACTATCTTCGCCCGAGGAACATATTCAAAAACGTTGTCAAATTTGACTTCTTGCCCACCTTTAGTG
>CAYZWV010000073.1:0-6215 GCA_964482255.1 uncultured Methanocellaceae archaeon | reverse complement strand
ATTGTAAGCAACGAAAAGATCGAGCAGACGGGATTTACAACGGTCCACAGAATTGATGACGGTATTAGCGAGTTGATTAAAGGATTTCAGATCTTAAAGAGGAATCAATACGCTAACGTTTAGATGTATCTTGAAATTTTTCGATTTGTTGCCAGCTTATAGGTAGCATCTGATTATAAATACAAACCACTATTTAAGTAGGTTGTTATCCCTAATCTAACGCCAACAACTGGAGTTAAGAAATCAAGTAAGCAATTTAAATGGTGATCTTGAAAAGCTCTCTAAGCACAAATAATAAGCGAAATACATGAACATATTGTTTCTATCCTCTTTATCGTAAATTGAATATATCGAAAATGATTCTTTTATTCTAGACGTATCTATCAGCTCATTCGATTATTGTTATCTGTTATCTAACTAGGAATCTTCATGAAACTTGTCTGTATGAAAATGCTATTGTTTACCATAGGAAGCGTGAAGTATGTGGAAAGCAGTAATTGACTCCAATAAAAAACGAAGACAGTCTTTTAGCGAACTAAAGCAGTATCGAGAGTTGTTCTTTTTCCTCGCATGGAAAAACATAATGGTTCGCTATAAACAAACGATCTTTGGGATAGCATGGGCATTGGTCAGACCAGTTGTCACCATGATTGTCTTTTCAATTATCTTTGGGAGATTAGCAAAACTGCCTTCAGGTAATGTACCTTATCCAATTCTTGTTTACGCTGCGATGTTGCCTTGGCAGTTTTTCAGCGCCACTCTCAAAAGAAGCGGTAATTCGCTAATCGGCAATGTTAACATGATATCCAAAGTATATTTCCCAAGAATCATTATTCCAACATCCACAGTGATTGTAAGTATTATTGATTTCTTGCTTTCATTTACAATCCTAATCATACTTATGGTATTTTATGGCTTCTATCCCGATTGGAAGGTAATCATATTACCTGCGCTTCTAGTTTTAGCTGCTCTTACATCTTTAGGTATAGGGTATTGGATTTCAGCACTGAATGTAAGGTATCGAGATTTCCGTTATATTCTTCCTTTCATAGTGCAGTTAGGCCTATTAATCTCGCCCGTTGGATTCAGCAGTGAAATAGTACCGAGTAAGTGGAGGATGATCTACTCTTTGAATCCATTGGTTGGGGTTATCGATGGTTTTCGTTGGGCTTTACTCGGCGGTGACGTTAGGTTGTACGCACCTGGATTATTATACTCATCTATTCTCGCTATTCTCTTATTTGCTAGCGGGATATGGTTCTTTGACAGAGTTGAAAGTGGTTTTGCTGACGTTATTTGATTAAGGAAGGATCACGATTGTATGATAAAAACGGAACGCCTTGGAAAGAAATATATTATAGGTCATCAGTTAAGAACAAATCGTAGATCAATACGAGATACAATTGACAACGCTTTAAGAAATTTCGCCAAGCGAGTAAAGCATCCCTTATCGATAGGTAGTAGTTCGATTGAGCTTGAGGAATTCTGGGCCCTCAGAGATGTGAATATTGTGGTTAGCCAAGGTGATAGACTTGGAATTATTGGACCTAATGGTGCCGGGAAGTCGACATTGCTAAAGCTATTGAGTCGTGTAACAACACCAACGGAAGGCCGTATTTTGATTAACGGAAGAGTATCGAGCCTTTTGGAGGTTGGTACAGGATTTCATCCGGAACTAACAGGCCGGGAGAACATATTTTTAAACGGTGCAATTCTAGGAATGAGTAGAAATGAAATCAAACGAAAATTTGATGAAATTGTTGCATTTGCAGAAATCGATAGATTTCTTGATACACCGATTAAGCGTTATTCCTCAGGTATGTATGTTCGGCTCGCATTTGCGGTTGCTGCACACCTCGAGCCGGAAATACTAATTGTCGATGAAGTACTAGCTGTTGGAGATCTGCGTTTTCAAAAGAAATGTTTGGGAAAGATGGAGAGTACTACGAGCGAGGGAAGAACATTGCTCTTTGTCAGTCATAATCTCCAGTCCATAGCCAACTTGTGTACGAGAGCGATTTGGTTGAGTGAAGGCAGAATCGCCAAAGAGGGCAACGTAGACGAGGTGATAAGTGCCTACGTAGACAATACCAGGAAAAACACAGGAGAACGGAGTTGGGAGAAAAAAGAAGATGCTCCTGGGAACGATAAGATACGACTAAAGAGTGTTCGCATTGTTTCTGGCGGTGAAATAAGCTCTGATATTGATATTCAGAACGATATTATCATCGAGGTCGAGTTCTGGAATAATGAACCTGGTGCACTTATAACGACCTTCATACACATTCTCGATCATATGAATTCCTATGTCATGGCGTCGGCAAACTTGCCTTCGATCAATATCAGCGATGATGGCTGGTACAATAGGCCACATCCGAAGGGACTCTTTCGTAGTCAATGCATTATACCTGGCAGTTTGCTGAATGTTGGAACCTACAGTCTGAACGTTTCTGTTCAAACTGACATAAAGAATCCTCAAGCTGTAGCGCGAGAAGTGATCACTTTCAATATACATGATATGTATGGTTATTGCAAAGAGTATAGCGGAAAGGTGCCGGGAGTAGTGAGACCTCGTTTGGCATGGAGCACTCGCCATATAAGCGATGAGATAATTCCATGAGTTAGATGATGATCAGACGCCCAGAATGTCTGTGAGGGATGAATTTTGTGGATATTTCATATCTGAGACATAAAGCCAATCGAATACGGAATTCAATTCTAGAGATGTGTATCCGTACGGGAGGGCACGTCGCTTCGTCCTTCTCTTGTGTTGAAATACTCGTGACTCTCTATCACGGTCGCGTTCTAAAATTCGATCCAAAAAGGCCGGATATGAAGGAGAGGGATCATTTTATTTTGAGCAAAGGGCATGGAGAAACCGTACTTTATGCAGTACTGGCGGATTTGGGTTTCTTTCCAGAAGATTGGCTGGTTTCAGAGTACAGAAACGGCAATTGCCTGCTAGGGGGTCATCCAGACAAAAGCATTCCTGGAGTCGAAGTGACTACGGGTTCATTAGGACATGGATTGGGTTTGGCAGCGGGGATCTCGCTTGCTGTAAACTTGAATGGTCACTCTAATCGCCAGTACGTGCTTCTCGGAGATGCGGAATGTACAGAAGGATCTGTGTGGGAGGCCGCGTTGTTTGCAGGAAAGAACAAGCTTAATAAGCTCGTTGCCATCATTGATAGAAATCGAATTGGCTCAATAGACTTCACCGAAAATTTCACAAGCCTGAATCCCCTGAGAGAAAAATGGCAGGCCTTTGGCTGGGAAACCGCTGAGTGCGACGGTCATGATTTTTCTGATATTAAAAGATGTTTGGAGTTGGCCGAGAATCGACAATCCGATAAGCCTTTTTCGATAATAGCGAATACAATTAAAGGTCGAGGTGTCTCGTTCATGGAAAACCAACCAATATGGCATACAAAGTCGCTTACGAATCGTCAAGAAATAGAAAGGGCCAGAGAAGAGCTAAAATGGAGTTGCGATGAATAACTGCAATTTGGAGATGAGAGACGCTTTTATAAAGAATATACATAAAAAGGCAAAATTGAATTCAGATATCCTCTTTGTTTCTAATGAATATGGCGCGCCGAGTCTAGATGCATTCAGAGAAGAATTGAGTCTTCAATTTGTAAACGCCGGAATATCTGAGCAAAATATTATGTCGATTTCGGCAGGTCTCTCGCTTATGGGGAAAAGGGTTTTTGTATATAGCATCGCTTCTTTTATCACTCTAAGGTGCTACGAACAAATCAAGATCGATGTCTGTCAAATGAACCTGCCAATAACAATCGTCGGTGTTGGAACATGCTACGCGTATGCTGTGGACGGTCCGACTCATCATGCTACGGAGGATGTTGCTGTGATGAGGGCTCTGGAAAATATATCGATATACACCCCCTCCGACCCATTGATGGCGGAAGCTCTTGTTGACGTTGCTCTGGATGCAAAAGGCCCTGTTTATTTAAGATTTGATAAGGGGAAATACCCTGTTCTTTACTCCGATATCTCAGAGCTGCATTATGGGTATGCGATACGTAAGGAAGGGGGTGATATTTGTATCATTACCTCTGGAACCATGGTGCACAGTGCGATTGAAGCTGCTAAGAGGCTTGATAAAGAATCTTTAAAAACGGCTGTCGTTGAAATTACGCGTCTCAAGCCTCTAAACAAGAGAGCGATAGTCGAGATTATTAAGAAAACACAAAGGGTCGTGACACTAGAAGAGCATACTTTGAATGGAGGAATCGGAAGCATTATTGCAGAATTGATGGTTGATTCTAGCATTAGGCGTCCTGTCAAACGGATAGGAATTTCAGACGGGAAGCTTTATGCTTATGGTTTGAGAGACAATCTCCGATTGCAGCGTGGTTTGACTTCAGATCAGATAGTAACAAATATTGCTAATTGGTGTGTATAGGATACTGGGTTAGAAAAGTTGGGGTATATGTACAAGAGAATACTCGTCACAGGTTCTTCTGCTGTATTGGGGACTGCATTGAAAGCCGTCAGTCGTGATTTTCCCGAAAGAAAATTTGTCTTTCTGTCTTCGAAAGACTGTGATCTTACGGATTTTAGGCAAACAAAACTGACCATTCAAAAACACGATCCCGATTCGGTGTTGCATTTAGCAGCAATCAGCGGTGGAATTGGTCTGAGTATGAAACATCACGCTTCCATGCTTAGGGATAATGTCCTTATGACATTCAGCGTTCTTGAAGCTGTAAGGGAGTGCCGAGTAAAGAAGACCATAATGACACTCACAACTGGTATGTATCCACCTGATGCCCCTCTTCCTTTGAAAGAAGACTACATACACAACGGCTATCCCCATGAATCGAACTACGGATCATCATTCGCAAAAAGACTAGTCGCTCCGGCAATAAGGTCGTATCGAGAGGAATATGGAATCAATATCATCGGGTTGATTCCGAATGGCATATTTGGTGAGAACGATAATTTCAACCTCGATGATGCGCCCATGGTTCCTTCTCTCATAAGGCGTTTTTATGAAAACCGCGCAGGCAATTCCGCGATTTCCATTTGGGGCGATGGAAGTCCTTTGCGTGAGTACACATACTCCAAGGATTTGGCTCGAATATATTTGTGGGCACTCGATAACTATGATGATCCGCAAGTTCTCAATATAGGCACGACTGAGGAGAACTCTGTCAAAGATATCGCATATATGATAGCTGAGATTTTAAGCGTTGATAAGCAACGAATACAATTCGACACAAGCAAGCCAAAAGGCGTGTTCAGGAAAAGCACTGACAACTCTCGTTTTGTAAAGCTGTCCGGTTTTACTTACACTTCGTTCTATGAAGGGCTTAAGAATACGATTCGGTGGTTTAGCGAAGCGTTTGAGAATCACCCTGAAACGATAAGAATGTATAGCAAGTCGAAAGCATAAAGATAGCCGGAGTTCAATTTGAAGTATCGCAGTCTCGGAAAAACTGGGATCAATGTATCAGAAATTGGTTTCGGTACATGGGGACTCGGAGGTGACTCCTATGGCCCCGTGGACGACGACGAATCTCGTAAGGCACTCAAATTTGCGTTTGATTGCGGCGTTACATTCTATGATACCTCTGATCTATATGGCAGAGGCCATAGCGAACGATTGCTTGGAGCGACGTTCAGTGATGTTCGCGACAAAATAATAATTGCGTCCAAAGGCGGCACTCTTCCCCATAAAGGTTTCCATATGCCTCAGGATTTCAGCTCTGGCTACCTTGCAATGGCACTGGAAGCGAGCTTGAAACGACTCGGTACGGACTATATCGACCTCTATCAACTGCACAGCCCGACCATTAACGATTTGTCTGAAAACGAGAAGCTTGTATCGGTCCTTGAATCTTTTAAACGAGAGGGAAAGATCAAGGAATATGGAATTTCAGTGCGAAATCCTTCCGATGGAAAGATCGCAATTGAGCGGTACAGATTTCCAGTTGTACAGGTTAATTTTAACTTGGTCGATTTACGCGCATTGGAGTGCGGATTACTTGATCTTGCGGAAAGAACACAGACAGGCCTAATCGTTAGAACCCCGCTGGTTTTTGGTTATCTAACAGGACAATTGACCGGAAAAGAGTCATTTAAAGGAAGTGATCACAGAGCTAACTGGCCGCAAGTACAGCTCGAGCGTTGGGCCAATGCTGTCAATCTATTCGACTTTCTTATCGATGGAGGGAGGAGGACCCCGGTTC
>CAYZWV010000072.1:0-6247 GCA_964482255.1 uncultured Methanocellaceae archaeon | reverse complement strand
TTCACCGATGCAAATGGTGTCACCTACAACGACTGGATTCCTGCGATTAGATTGGAATAAAGTGCCAGTAAAGACCTTACAAGATTCTGAAAAACGCTACAAGTCAATCAATACCTCATTGCATCTCTCATGTCTTGGAGCACTTCTCCCATGGTGCCATGCCATAGGAAAAGGTTTTGAAGCGCTTCGACTGCTCTCCTTTTGACGTATTCGTCATCGATGAATGTTATATCCAGATAGTTAACTTTCTTTAGTATCAAACCAAAAGGCGGGGCAGGTGCTATACCCTCTTCATGCTGATCTGGTCTCAACATGTCTTTTAACCAGTTCTCATCCTTGCTACCATCCCCCACCATGCTAAGTCCAGTCACGATCTTGCGGACCATGTTCCACATAAAACAGTCAGCGACGATATCCAAGGTCATGAAAGACCCATCTATGCGTATATCAATGCATTCTATCCTACGTTTCGTATCCCTCTCTTCATCTTTCGCGTTTGTGGCAAAATTCGCAAAGTCATGCAAGCCTATCAATAGTTTGGAAGTATCTCTCATTTTCGAAATATCGAGACCTTTGCCATAAAGCACGTACCTGTATTCCCGATTAATTGCATCTCTTCTGGGATCAAAAGTCTTTGGCACTTCTGCCCTACTCCATACCCATATGTCAGATGGTAGCTCATTGTTTACAGCCCTGGGAATTGCCATATCCGGTGCGTCAGTATCGAATGCGACCACTTGCTCAAGCGCATGCACGCCCTTATCGGTTCGTCCTGCATACGAATAATTTGCATCATTTGGATCATTGAGTATATTCATCTTCTTCAACGCTTTGAATAATTCTCTCTCTACGGTTGGAACGTCTGGCTGTATCTGAAATCCATGATAATTGTTTCCTAAATAGGCTAATTTGAATGCTATTCTCAAGTTCATTCAATCCTCAATATATACTATGTATTGTGCCAACATTAAAATATTCAGTGGTTTAATTGATTGGTAATGCAAAAAAAAGTTGTTTTATCGTATTCAGGGGGATTGGACACCTCAATATGCATCCCATTGTTGAAAGAGCGCTACGGATATGATCAAGTAATCACGGTTGCCGTAGATGTGGGACAATCGCTTTCTGAAATCAAAGAAGCAGAGGAAAAAGCTTCTAAACTGAGTGACAAGCATTATACTCTGGATGTGAAGGAAGAATTTGTTCAAGACTATATCTTTCCTTTGATAAAAGCCAATGGTGATTATGAAGGCTATGTGCTTGGAACCGCCATAACTCGTCCTTTGATTGCGAAAAAAGTCGTGGATATCGCAAATAAGGAAGGTGCGAATGCATTAGCCCATGGATGCACTGGCAAAGGAAACGATCAGCTTCGCTTTGATGTTGTGTTTCAAACTACTAACCTGGAAGTAGTTGCTCCTCTGAGGGACTTGGATAAAACAAGAGAATGGGAGATGGAGTATGCCATAAAGCATGACATACCGGTTCCTGCCACAAAAGCAAAGCCGTGGAGTATTGACGAGAACATTTGGAGTAGAAGCATCGAGGGAGGAATGCTTGACGATCCATTTTATGCCCAGCCAGAGGAGATATTCCGATGGACCGCTGCCCCAGAAAAGGCGCCTGATATGGCAGAGGTAATTGAAATAGGATTTGAAAGAGGCATACCGGTATCCCTAAACGGTAAAAAAATGGACGGGATCTCTCTTATACAAAAACTCAATAAAATCGGTGGCAAGCATGGGGTTGGCAGGTCAGATATAATGGAAGACCGGGTTTTGGGGCTGAAGATGAGAGAAAGTTATGAACATCCCGCTGCTACGGTTTTGCTTAAGGCACATAGGGACTTGGAGAAGCTTGTTTTGACACGATCCGAATTAAAATTCAAGGCGATGATAGATGATACGTGGGGGGAGTTAGCCTATCAGGGACTAGTGGACGATCCGTTAATGGCAGATTTAAATGCGTTTATAGATAAAACCCAGGAAAGAGTAACAGGTTTTGTAAAGGCGAGATTATTCAAGGGAAATGCACGTGTGGTAGCACGTAGGTCTTCAAACGCATTATGTTTTGAGGGATCATTAAATCAAAAAAGTGCAGAGGGATATTCAAAATTTTACGGTCTACAAGCGAGGATTTTCCAGAAGCTCCTTAAACGATTTTGAAACCATTCTCCAAATAAAGCAAGGTACCAAATCTTTGGAAAGAGATTATAAATCTCAATGAGTTCGAGATCTATTCAGAATTCATTGGAAATAGAACAGCAAAAAAGCTTCTTTATTGGATAGTGTGCGGTAGGTAGGCTGAATAAACATATATATCCTGTTCACTGACAGAAAATTTATTAATAGTACTATGTGATAGTGGTGTTATCATGGCTTATAGTGTGGCTGTCATTGGCGCTGGTCCTGCAGGTCTGACTGCTGGAATCTATGCAGCCAGAAGTGGGCTAAATACGTTTATACTTGAAAGGGCAACTGCTGGTGGGCTAGCTAATGAAGCCTGGTCAATAGAGAACTATCCCGGCTTCGATTCTATAGAAGGCATGAAACTTATGGATCAGATGAAAACACATGCCTTGAAATATGTGAGCATTCTACCAGCAGAGGTCAAGAAAATCGAGATAGATAAAAAAATGACTCTCTACACAAATGACGACTCATATAATTCAGATGCAGTGATACTGTCAACTGGCTCCTTGCATAAAAAACTCGGCATACAGGGCGAGGCAGAATTTATTGGCAAAGGAATATCCTATTGTGCCGCATGTGATGGCTTTTTCTTTAAGGGAAAAAAGGTCCTTGTTGTTGGTGGCGGCAATACCGCGGTAACTGAGGCGATCTACCTCCAAGACATTGGCTGCGATGTGACATTGGTGCACAGAAGAGACCAACTCAGAGCTGAGAAATCATTGCAAGAAAGACTTATTGAATCTGGTGTGAAGATAATCTGGAATTCAGTATTGGAAGAAATAAGGGGAAAAACTCTTGTTAAAAGTGTCCTTATTCATGATTTGAGAGAAGAAGTATTTCACGAGTTAGATTTTGAAGGCGTGTTCGTATTTGTAGGCGACTCTCCAAACAATACATTGGCAAATGCAGTAGGTGTAAAACTTGATGAGCAGGGCTATATCATCACCGATAAAAAACAGAGAACGAATCTGCCTAGGGTCTACGCTGCAGGTGACGTGACTGGCGGTGTAAGGCAAATCGTGGTGGCATGTGCTGAGGGCGCGATCGCAGCGCTATCTGCCTATGAAGATCTAAGTATGTGAAGATATGGCGTAAATTTAATAAAGAAGCTCCTTAGACTGAGGAATGATGAAAATTAAGAATATACCTAAACTTGTATATTCCATTGTAATTTGTCAACTAGCAGGAATTATTGGCTCATTTTTTACTTTTCCCTCTATCTCAACGTGGTACGCTGCCTTGGAAAAACCAAGTTTCAATCCCCCGAATTGGATATTCTCTCCTGTTTGGATTACACTTTTTATTTTAATGGGTGTTTCACTATATTTGGTATGGATTCAAGGAACTAAAACAAAATATGCAAAAATAGCACTAACCTTATTTGGAATCCAGCTTTCACTCAACATCCTATGGTCAATCATTTTTTTTGGATTAAAATCTCCATTTTTTGCTCTTATAGAAATAATAATCTTGTGGGTTGCAATATTGGCAACAATTCTTAAGTTTTCTAAAATATCCAAAACTGCGGCTTATCTGCTGATACCCTATATTCTCTGGGTAAGTTTTGCGGCAATACTTAATTTTTCAATCTGGGTTATTAACCTATGATTAGTTAGTTTTGGTTTCTCGACTTTCTACTAAATTTCCGCTAAAAAAAGAAATAGTGCATCAAATAAGGTTTTGTCTAACTTCTATCTTTAGAGCTTCTTTTTTCTTTTAATCTTCTATTTTAAGATTCAAAAAGATGTTTTATTAAGTTGAATTGATTTTTTTTGATAAGAAGTTGAAAAAGCGTCACAAAAATATTTAATATATGCATTGTATTAAAATTGAGAACTAAAGAACTGCTGTATATGTGTGTGGTTGATATATTTGATTTGGTGAATAAATGAATGAGAGAATATTAAGTTCAGTATATCACAAACTAGTTAATCAAAATTCTCACTTATTTTTCTTCATGACTAGGTGATCAAGGAGAAAGGTTACTTTGAGCAATCAAGATTCTTTCACAAGAGTTGTACTTTTTATTTTGCTAATTGCTTCTCTTTTAGCAATAGCATTTGTTTTTGGCAGCTTGTTAGGCGAAGAGCAGGAAGCATGGATTCAGACAAACGGTCCGACTAATGGCATCATCAATTTCCTAGGGATCGATCCGATGAATCCAGATGTACTTTATGCCACCGATGTAGAAGGCGGCATTTTCAAGACGACTGACAGAGGAAATACCTGGAATGAAATCTCTGCAGGCGAGATCATGCACATTTTCTCTGACGAGTTGGTAGTCAGCCCTCACAACCCAGAACAGATATGGAGTGTTGATGGTGGTGTGGCTAAAGTCTTTGAAACAAAGGATGGTGGAAGTACCTGGAACCAAATTATCGACCCTTATGGCGACGGCTTTCGATTTGGTTCAGTCTATGCCATTGCCCCCTCTCCATCGGACCCCGATACGATTTACGCGCTCAAGAACGGCTTTGGAATTTTCAAGACCGTCGATGGAGGAGATAGTTGGGGCTTCTTGGAAGAATCAGAGGTATATTATTCCTATAGTATTGCCGTAGATCCTGCCAATCCTGACGTTGTATATAGTGGTTACAATCCTAAACCATCTCAGGACTGGGCGATGGTTCGCCAAACCACTGATGGAGGAGAATCATGGCAGACATCACTTATGGTGCCCCACTCTAATGGAATTACTTCGATGGCCATTGATCCCAACAATCCTGAAACCATTTACGCTGGCAGCAGGGGGGAAGTCGGTGAAATATATAAGAGCACTGATAGGGGCAATTCCTGGTCAAGCCTTAATGAGCATTTTACAATGTGTACAGTTTGGGGTCAGCCGCAGTTGATAGTTGATCCAAACTATACATCTGTCGCTTACGTTGCTACCTGGCTTGGTGGCACATGGAAAACCACTGATGCGGGCGAAACTTGGACATTGCTCCAGGATGCACCCGTCTCATCGACTGCATTAAGCTCGAATCCCTTGAACAGTAATGTCATCTATTCTGCGGATCGTACCGCTCCAAAAGTATGGAAAACAACCAATGCCGGATCGTCATGGGAAGAAATTGCAGATTTCACAGGAGATGGAGCTTTCATGGTGAACCGTGTGTTGGCAGATGGGGACACAGTATATGTCGCAACCTTTGGTCCAGATTTACATGGAGGTAAACTGTATAAGTCAAAGGATTCTGGTTCAACCTGGACTGACATAAGCAGCACTCTGCCAAGAGCCGTACTCGACGTTGCGGTTGACCAGACTAATCGAGATATTCTCTATATTACGTTGCACCCCCATGGTGCCAATAAATCAATCGATGGTGGTAAGACATGGATTGAGCTAGAAAACTTTCCCAATATCGGTGCCTATGATATCGAAGTGGACCCTGTTGATCCAACGATTTTGTACGCTTGCGGCGCTGGCGGTTTTTGGGTACCAGACTGGTGTAGAGAGCCAGAGGGTTATGCCTTTAACGACGGTTCAGGTATCTATAAGTCCACTGATTCTGGTTTGACATGGATCAAAATATTGGAAACCAGCAATGAGTGTAGGGCCATAAGAATTCATCCAAGTGACCATAATGTTTTATTTGCAGCTGCCATGGATGATGGACTGCAGATTAGCACCGACGGAGGCCATAGCTGGACCAGCCATAACACGGGTCTTGATACCAATGTTCTTACCTCCTGTGCTGTGAGCAACGAAAAAATATACGTTGGCACACAAGGTTGCGGCGTGTACTCTGGCAAGGTCGATACGGAACAGTGGTCGGTGGTGTGGCAACCTGATCTGAGCAATAAGCCAGTGCCAGAAGTCTATAGTCTGGTGATTGGAGTTGATCCGATGAATTCTAACCGTATCTTCGTCGGAGCCTGTCCTGGCGGCTTATATCGTTCGGATGACGGCGGGGCAACATTCTATGATAAAAATTTCCTTACACCAAGCGTCATTTCTGATGACCCTCTTCGCCAGGGATTTTACACCTTTGCACTTAATCCAAACAACACCAACGAAGTGTGGTTAGGTACATGGGGCAAAGGGCTGTACA
>CAYZWV010000071.1:0-6754 GCA_964482255.1 uncultured Methanocellaceae archaeon | reverse complement strand
AGGTTAGAGACGTCAAAAATAAGCGAGATCTTATCCAAGAGTCCCTGCGAGTGGTTCGAAAGGGCGGTACGTTCTCATTTCAAGATTTGTTCCTAGTCGAGAAGTTTTACGGAGAATTAGATGACCTTCTTAAGTTCATCGGTAGTTGGGAAATTGAAGAAGTGCATTTTACTAACACTGCGAATTTGGCCTATATTCCACGATTACTTCGCTTTCCCTGGATGCTTGGAAAGATAGGTCTTATTTATGGAAAAAAGTGAATAGAATATATCAACCATTCTTTCGCAATGTCGCTAAATTTTAATTTAATAGCGATATGAAACTTCGACTTAAAAATAACAATAACTGAGGTTTCACTGTCTTAAAAATCAATCGATCTCGCCCACGATTTCTTCAACCAGATCTTCTATGGTTAACAATCCGAGCAATTGGTCTTTTTTACCCAACACAATTGCAAGATGTTCTCGAGCTTTTTGCATTTTTCTAAGTGCTACATCAGCTCGCTCGTAAGCCCCAAGCGTGAAAACAGGCTTCATAATCTTTTTTATCTTTGCAGACCTTTTTTTATATTTCAAAGCGTCTTTTATATTGGCAACTCCCACTATGTTCTTTGGTTGGTTGCGATAAACCGGCATTTTGGAGATGCCTGATTTACCCGCAAGCTCTAAAAAATTTTCTATGCTTTCAAGCTCTTCAATGGAGACAATTCCGTCTATGGGTACCATTACCTGCATCAAAGGTATCTGGTCAAGCTCAAAAACCTCATGGATCATTTCACGCTCGCTCCTTTTTATGGAGCCGAGATCTTCTGCAACTTCCAAAATAGTTCTCAGTTCTCTCTCTGTGAGTGTGAGCTTCTGTGAAGGCACGTCTTTGCCAAAAGCCCTAATGATGCTGTTTGACAAAAATATAAATCCAGAAGCTATGGGCGAGAGAAATTTTATGACAAATTTTACTGGCAAAGCAAACCCTAGAGCCAACTTCTCGTTTCTCATCGCAAATGATTTGGGAGCGATTTCGCCAAATAAAAGTAAAAGGAATGTCATGCTCAAGGTAGCGATTGCAATTCCCATATTACCAAAAATTCTTAGGGTGATCGTACCTGCAATTATTGAAGCCAAAACGTTCACAAAGTTGTTCCCTACAACTATTCCTGTAACGAGCTTGTGGGGCTCTCTCAGAAGCTTGTCTACTATTATCGCACGCTTATCACCTTTTTTTGCACCAGCCCTTATTCTTATCTTGCTTACAGTTATAAGAGCCATCTCTGCAGCTGAGAAAAAAGCAGAGAGCATCAGTAGAAAAACCAGACAAATTATCCCAATAGCAAGCCAGAAATCAACCATTTCTTTTTAACCCTTTTATATTTCATACTTAGCTCTAACAGCCGTTATATTAAGTTTACTCTCGGCATTTCTATTTTCATATAGAAAAGATGTAAAATATATATATATAATATCCTGCCAATAAAATGGCACCCTCTTTTCTGGAAATAGAGTATCCTGTATACAACATGAAAATAATAACCACATTTACACATAACAAAAATATAGACGCTAACAGAGAGACCATTTCTACGCGAATTGGCAAAATCAATGAACAGATGCCCAATATAAGCGTTATATTAAATATATTTGATCCGATTAGATTGCCTATGCAAATATCTGCCTCGTTTTTATAAGATGCAACAGAAGAGACTACTAGTTCTGGCAAAGAGGTGCCAATTGCCACAATTGATAATGCTATTACAACCTTTGGGATTTCTAGGGTGTTTGCAATAAAAATAGAAGACATAATCAGAAATTCTGCACCCACGACCACTCCGATTATGCCAAGTAGTATGAACAAAATATTTTTGGAAAGGTTGTTTTGTTGCTTCTTATTTTCTTTAGTATTATTTATCTCCCTCTCCCTTTTAGCCAATCCTACGAAAAAAGTGATATAAAAAACAAATACAACTAAAAGGATTATTCCACCAATCCAATTGAGTATGCCCCCAATTGAAACTAACATAAACAGTAATACTGAACCTACCAAAAGTGGCATCTCTCTTTTTATGATGCCTTTCTTAACCTTTAGCGGTCTTACTATTGCACTTATACCCAAAACCAGAAGCAAGTTTGCGATGCAAGACCCTATTACATTACCTATAGCTATACTCTCGTAGCCTTCTAAAGCAGCCAAAAAAGATACAAAAGATTCTGGTGCAGATGTCCCATATGCTACGATTGTTAAGGATATAATTAAAGAGGATATCCCTAATTTGGCAGCCATTTTTGATGCACCGTCTACCAAAATATCTGCACCCTTTAATAGGAGAATTATTCCGATCAGGAAGAGAGAGGAATAAAGCAAGATTTGAATCATTCATTGAAGATAATCCATGATTGTTTATATAGATAATGATTAAAAATTTTTTGTTTCATATGCCACGCATACTTTTATCAGGTAATTCCAACTTATAGTTGAACTATGCAAATTGGTGCATCTGTATCAGTCTATTGGAACTATAGAAACCATAATCTGCCAGCAGCGGTAGAACACATGCGAGATATGGAATTCTCATGTGTAGAAATCGTATGTGAGCATCCTTTCTACACAAATTGGGGAACAGAAGGGGCAGAAAAGGAGAAAAAGCTAATAAAGGAGAGCTTGGATTCTTGTGATCTGAAAGTTTCCGTGCATGCACCTTATCATGACATTAACATCGCCAGCTTTAATCCTGGAATAAGGTATGAGGCGATTAGACAATTAAGAGAGGCGGTCGATGTTGCTTCTTATCTGAAAGCAGGGGTTCTTGTGGTACATCCAGGATTTATTTCATCAAAGAAATACCCTAGAGATAGAGTATATGATGTCCTGATAAGTTCACTTATAGACATCACAGATTATGCGAGCGGAGCAGATATGGTCATAGGGCTCGAGAACCTTTCCAGCAATCCTAAGGCATTGGCAGTACACACAACAGAACTGATCAAGATAATTGCAGATGTGGGTTCAAAAAATTTAAGAGTGACATTTGACGTCGCCCATGCCAATACAACAGGAATCCCTCCCGTTGATTTTATCGATGAACTTGGACCACTCATAAAACACGTTCATGTTAGCGACAACAAAGGTTCCAATGACCACTTGCCCATAGGAGTTGGTAACATCGATTATAGGGCAGTACTCTCCAAGCTGATCGAAAATGATTATAAGGGATTTTTAATAATCGAAGGATGGATCCCAAGCGATCCCGATAAATTCGTTAAACTCAGCAGAGACGAGCTAAAAAATCTGTTGAAAAAATTATGAGGAGTTTATGGTTATTTGTTCAGCACCCGGAAAAATATTCTTATTTGGAGAACATGCTGTGGTCTACGGAGAGCCTGCTATCGCGTGTGCCATAGAACTGCGAACCAGCGTTAGAGTCCGAGAGGGAAAAAAGTCAAAGATTATTACTAGTCCGTATGTCGCTGGAGCTGTCAAAAAGATTTCTGAGCTAGTGGATTTTGAAGGGGTAAATATAGACATCCGCTCTGATATTCCTACTGGATCTGGGCTGGGATCCTCTGCTGCTGTTACAATTGCAACTTTGTTTGCATTAAATCTAGAATTTGACGTCGGCTTGAGCAAAGAAGGTGTAGCTCATCTGGGGCACGAAGTTGAAAGAGAAGTGCAAGGCGCTGCAAGCTTGACTGACACGTTCGTTTCTACGATGGGCGGTGTCATTTTTTTGCCATCCTGCAAAAGATTGAATAGCTTAGACTGTGGAGTAGTAATCGGAAACAGTGGTCTATCCTCATCAACCAAAGAGATTGTAGGTCAGGTAGCCAAACTCAAAGATAGGCATTCAGATATAATCCAGCCGATATTTCATATAATTGGAGAATTGGCAAAAAAGGGTGAGTATTTAGTAGAGAAAAAGGATTATAAGAACATTGGCGAGTTGATGAATGTAAATCAAGGTTTGCTTGAATCTTTAGGTGTTGGAAGCCCAGAATTAGCTAAACAGATATATGCTGCAAGAAAAGCAGGTGCATTCGGAGCAAAGATAACAGGTGCTGGCGGTGGAGGATGTATGGTAGCACTTGCCGATGTTGACGAGATGGCAGAAGTTGCATCTGCCATAGAAAGTGTTGGTGGACGTGCCATCTATACAAAAGTGACAGAAACAGGGGTAACACATGATGAGTGAGGTCACGATTATAAAGATCGGTGGAAGTGTCCTTACGGATAAGAGCAAAGAGAGAACCCTTAAATCGAGAGAGATCGAACGGATTGCAAAAGAGATTGCCTACGCAGGTGTAAAAGATTTGGTCATAGTACATGGCGCCGGATCTTTCGGACATCCACAAGCCAAGAGATTTGAATTAAATGGACCCGGAAAGTGTAGTTATTATACCGTAATTACCCATGAGATAGTAAAAGAACTTAATAGAATATTCATAGAAAAATTGGTCGAGAGTGGATTTCCTGTTATGCCTGTTCACCCACTAAGTTGTACAATCTCTATCGAAGGAAGGGTAAAGAAAATGATGACAGATCAAATTAGATTGATGCTAAAAAATGAAATAGTACCTGTAATTCATGGCGACGTAGTAATGGACAAAGTTTGGGGAAGGGCAATACTATCTGGCGACCAGATAGTCACACATATTGCAAGGTGCTTAAATGCGAAGAGAGTGGGTATTGGAACGGATGTGGATGGGATAATGAATGGCGAAGCAGTCATTGATGTCATCACTCCAAAAACGTTTTGTGATATGAAAAAATTGTTAGAAGGATCAAAGGACATTGATGTCACTGGAGGGATGTTGTCCAAGGCAAATGAGTTGATCAAACTTGCAGAAGAGGGCATCCCATCTCACATATTTAATGCATCAAGAAAGGGACTTATAATGAATTTCTTAAGCGGTGAAAGAAGTTTCGGTACGATCATTCGAGGTGATTGATCTGGACACATCTACTAGAAAGATAGAACACCTACGGCTTTGTGCAGAGAAGGACGTTGAATCCACCTCTAGCGGATTTGAGGATATTAGGTTGGTTAATAATGCGTTGCCAGAGATTCATATGGAAGAGGTTGACCTAGGCACAACCTTTCTGGGAAAACATTTTAACGCGCCTGTTATGATATCATCCATGACAGGTGGGCACCCTAATACAAAGAAGGTAAATGAAGCACTAGCAAGAGCAGCAGAGGAGCTTGGCATCGGCATCGGAGTAGGTAGCCAGAGGGCAGCTTTGGAGGATTCGAAATGTGAGGATTCGTTTCGCATTGTAAGAGATGTTGCGTCAAATGCATTCATCTACGCAAACATAGGTGCTGCCCAGCTGAGAGAATATGGCATAAACGAGATCGAACGCGCGATAGAGATGGTCGATGCGAACGCCATGTCGATTCACCTGAACTTTTTGCAGGAGGCAATTCAACCAGAGGGAGAAGTGGATGCGAGAAACTGCATTAAAGCGATCCAGACCATATGCGCTGAAGTGAGCGTTCCGGTTATAGTAAAAGAAACCGGTGCAGGAATATCACATGCCGTTGCAGTAGCGTTAAAAGAGGCAGGTGTTGCTGCGATAGACGTTGGAGGACTTGGTGGAACTTCTTGGGCGGGCGTAGAGGTCTATCGAGCAAGAGCAGAAGGAGACAAAATATCAGAACATATGGGTAAATTGTTCTGGAACTGGGGCATTCCTACCGCCATAAGTATCATCGAATCTTCTGTTGGCGTTCCAATTATTGCAACTGGTGGCATACGCAATGGTATACACATGGCAAAGTGCATAGCTCTTGGTGCATCTCTTTGTGGGGTTGCACTGCCCCTAGTGACACCTGCTATGAAAGGCAGCAAAGATGTAGTTGATGCGCTGAAAAGGATGACAGAGGAGCTGAAAGTGGCGATGTTTCTAATTGGTTGTCACACCATAGAGGATTTAAGCAATGCTCAACTTATCATAACGGGCAAGACGAGAGAGTCTTTAGAACAAAGAGGATTTGATACGGCGAGGTTTTCTAGATGAAAGATATAGGAATCATTGCAGTCGGAGGATACGACGAGGTTGGGAGGAACATGACCGCGATCCGCTATGGAAAGGACGTAGTTATAATGGACATGGGTCTTCGTCTTGATAGGGTTCAAATTCATGAAGATGCGGAGACGGAAAAAATGCACTCATTAGACCTCATCAAAGCGGGTGCCATACCCGATGATACGATCATGTACAATGTTGATGGCGACGTCAAAGCTATTGTCTGCACGCATGGTCATTTGGACCATATAGGTGCAATTCCCAAGCTAGCGCATCGATATAGTGCCCCAATTATAGGTACCCCCTTCACAATTGAATTGATAGCACAGCAGATCTCCTCCGAGAGAAAGTTCGGTGTGGAAAATGAACTAAATATACTAAATGCTGGTGAAACTTACACCATCACAGAGGATATTTCTGTGGAGTTCATTGGAGGACAGCATAGCATAATCGATTGTGTATTTGTTGCAATTCATACTCCAGATGGTATAATTCTCTACGCAAACGACTTTAAGCTTGATAGAACGCCTGTTCTTGGAGATGCCCCTGATTTTGATCGCTTAAAAAGTTTAGGTAGGGAGGGGGTAGTTGCCATGATCACCGAGAGTACCAATGTTCAACGGTCTGGCAAAACTCCATCGGAGCAGATCGCACGTGATATGGTCACCGATGTACTAGTAGGCACTGAAGAAACAAAATCTGGTGTGCTTGTAACGACGTTCTAATCGCATATAGC
>CAYZWV010000070.1:0-7210 GCA_964482255.1 uncultured Methanocellaceae archaeon | reverse complement strand
TCCCCTCAGTGTGCGCCATGCTCCGTTTTGCTGTGCGATTTCAGCGAAATATGCAAAAACATCCTTTTCAATTGTAAAAACATTAGTTCAAATAAGAGATGTATAAACCTATTGATGATAATGAACTTGCGAATAGTTTTAAACATGCAGCAGGTGAGAAAGACCTGGCTACTAAATTCTGGCAGCCCTTAACTTCATTTGCTGTCAATTTGATAATAAATCAAAAGTATTCGCAGGCGCAAAGGTATCTTCTTGGTTTGCTCCATAAATGTCAGAAAATTGACCCAAACCTGCAAATATCCAATATTATTTCGTGATAATTCTAAATTCCATCATAATTATAGAATTTTTCCTTTGCTAGTCCATTCTGTACAAAGTGATTCTGGATTCTTTTTAGATTTGTTTCCTAATCTCAAGCATTGATGGGTTGGCATATACTTTTTTATAATTGATTTGATGTGAAATTCAGTACTCGGCCATAATACTTTCGCCTTATTGCCTAGTTCAATAACAACCGATCCTGCACAAGGGCAACCTGTTGAATTTCCATTTAAGTCATTAAGAAATGGACTTCCCTCTTTCAATAACTCCAATATCTCTTGCCGGGATGTTTCAAGTTTATTGCTACAACTAGATGTCGCCTGCGTACACAATAGCCGAATCTCACCCCTTTTTCCTAATTCGGCTAATACATTGGTGGAAGGATGTCCGTACGTATTTTCCGTGCCAACAGATATTACAACAATCTCGGGATTAACTTCATCTAGTAAATGTGCTACATCCGCATTTCGCCATACTCCATGATGAGGAAATTTTAGTACACTATTTTTTAAGGAATTTGGGTGATTCTTCTTTAGGATATCCCATCCTGCTGGTTCAATATCTCCCGTTAGGAGAACACTTGATTTATCTTCTATTCTTAATACATAAGATAGATTGTTTAGGCTACCTGTTTTGAACAGTTTATGTTGATCCTTATGTTTCGGGTGAAGAAAGGTTACGCATTGTAGGAGGTGTGTATCATTCGGTAGTTCATGCCAATCTTTATGCTTTTCGGAATTCTCATCAATATCCACAAAATCCAATAAAGTCTCATAAACTCCTCTTCTTCTGTCATTACTCGTGACCATATCAGAGTGATGATCTATGTCACTAAGCAAATTTGGCATTTTTCGATAATCTCTATCCCATCGGAAGATTAAAGCATCCCATTCAATTCCTCTGCTTGCGCAGTTCTCTAACAAAGCCACTGCCCCTTGATAATGATCTGTATGAGTATGCGTGATAATAAGCGCCCTTATACGCTTGATCTTAAATTCATCAAGAAAGTCAAAGACGGGGATTGTTTCAAGACAATCAACTACAATAGCTTCGTTAAAGTCAGGATCAAAAACGATTATAGTATCCCCCTGCCCAACGTTAAGAAATGCAACCTGGATAGAGGACATACTAATCCCCCTACTCTCGAATGAGTTTAAGACTTATACGTTCTAACAGTTCTTCCTCTGATAGGTAGGTAAAATTTTTGGGCTTGATATTTTGCCACCTTAACTTATCCCAATTCTTCATTCGGAAGGCTTCGTAAGATACTTCTGCGATAAAAGCTACCCCAGGTCGGAGCATCCATCCTGGCATCTCTTGAGTAATCGGCAAGGTATATATCCCAGAAACAGATTCAAACCAGAGTGTAATCGTTTCTGTATCCCCGTTAACATTCTCAACTTTCCCTCTCACTTTGTACCAACTTATTAAGTCTTTGTCCTTTCTAATCCAGGGCTTGTTCTCCCATTCCATAACAGTTTTAAGAAGTTGGAATGTTTCATCATCCAACTTGTATGCTCTTTTCAATACTTGATCGATTACTTCTTGTGCATCATCAGCCTCTCCTCCGACCTCGGCTGCAGTTTCAATCTGAATTACCGCTTCTTTTATTTTTTCTGAATCCGCTTGGGATAAATATGGAAATGGAATGTCTTTAATAGTGCGACTTTGAATCCAGGGATACCTAACACTTTCAATTATCCAAGCATTACTAACATCCCAACTTACAACAGCGGCTAATACTTCAAGGGAAATATCATCGCTCACATTATTCTGTGGAACTAAAGCCCAAAAGTGGTTTGACGGATAATATCCTTTTCTATCAATCGCTACCTTAGTACGCTTTCCCCAACTTGGATCTGGGATAGCAACTAAGAGAACCTTGTTCGAGGCTAAGACATATTCCTTATCCTTTTCAGGGAAACGTTTATTCTTCCGAGGCCATTGGAGTTCATTAGGATAAACGATAGTTTGTGAGCCATAGTTAATATAAAAGGGCCTAGGGATACTACTCTTAGCACCAGATAACCAAGGAACAACCTTCGGAAATGGGTAATCTTTCCATCCACGTTTTGTCCCTACAATTGCACCAGATACGATTTCCGCGACATCGGCGAGAACCATACTGTTGCTGCATATTTCTTTCCACTTTGCTGCACTCAAGATAGTTGTATATCTAATTAGATGAGATACCTTTGCTTTGGATTTTTTGGCTTTAACACTTGTCTCACCCCAATTTTCTTGAGAAGGAGCCAGGTTAGATGTGGTGAACTCTCTATTATGTCCCAATGAACGACCCTGAGCGACTTTTATACGAACAGGAAAACTTAATAATCCGTTTGGCTCATATCTCTTTTGTGCAAAAACTACCATAGGATATACACTGGCTTGTCCTCCAAAAGTTGATGAAGGCAAATCCCACATTTCTAAAATATCACAATTTGACAATAAAGTTTTTCGTACCTCCGTAGAGGCTTCACTAATAGTAAATGATTGAGGCATCAACATCCCCAAATATCCACCTGGTTCTAGAAGTTGGATTGCCTTCATTAGAAATTCATCAGCTTCCTGAAGCCTCTTTGCTTTTCCAGATATATTATCCACTTCTGTTGCCAGCTCTCCACGCTTCCTGTCTCCAGAGAACTTTGGGTTTCCGACAATTACCGATGGCTGAATATATTCTGGATTGAGAGCAAGCGCATCCTGATTAGTAACATGCCAGTTATCATCTAAAGCTGAAATTAACAAAGCAACTCTAGCTAACTGAGCCGAAAATCGATCTATATCATTACCAAATATATGCTTGTTTAGTGGAAATTGCTTCATATCACTTAGGCTGTTAAGCCGTTCATATCCTGCAAGTAAAAAACTACCCCAACCACAAGTGATGTCAGCTATATGCCTATTCTCAGGTCTAATTGTTTCTAAGGGGATATTCTCCAAAATAAGTCGAGTTAAATAAAGCGGAGTATCATATCTGCCTTCTAGTTTTCTTTTTTCTTTATCTGGATATGCTTGAATATACAGTTCACTCAGCATATCAGGTGTAAAGCTAGAATAGGTAGCCTGCTGTAGACTACGATAGGCGTTCTCGACGTTAGGGAGATGATTTTCAACTGCTTGCCAATTAAAGTAACTTGGAAAAAGGAAAGCAGCACGCCGATAAACATCTTCAAAAGAAATATTCTGATGCTGATAACTTTCTCCCAACCTTCCCTTGTGGGCTAATATAATTGCACCTAGTAGCCTGACAGCTATATCTGTAAAAAAGTAATCAAGATTGTATTCCTCACTCCCTGCTCTGAGGTTGCTGACAGCATAACCAAAGACTTCGGCCAAATAGCTACGTGTTACATCTAAAGCAAATAGCCTTAATTGCAGAGAATGGATATTTTTATATATTTCAAATTGAGAAGTTCCGCTTTTTACACTCTTGATTCGACTCGGGTTTATATCTGTTTTATATCTCTCAAAAAATTCAACAACATCAGAATAAGGTATTGCTTCATTTAGCGGAACAGGTTGCACCTTCCCGTTTACATTTACGCCATAAGGTTTAACTTCATTTTCGCGTGCAACAAAAATAAATGGAGAGCCTGACAAAGCAACCTGCTCTACAATAATGTCATCCGAAAACCTCTCGTTGGGTTCGTAATAAACTGAGACTGCCGATGTATCAATATCATAATTTTGTTCATCAGTGAAAGCTGCAAGATTTACCTTAAGACGACCTTTATCGTTTTTGGCAGTAAATTCGTGATTTTGTCGAATAAAACCGGGCTTGAAACCTTGTTCTATTCCTTGGCGAAAGGTAGACACAGCATCTTTCGGCATTGGAAAGAAAGGCAAAAAAACTGAAGATGAAGGGGGCGAATTTGCGTCCATATTATTCCCTTTCTGTAAGCTCTCGATGAGTTACTGAGATTGTTCCCCCAAACGCTAGTCCAAGTCTCTGCTCGACTTCAGAAACAATATTATCTAATGGCAATACCATCTGACCACCCTTTAGAAGGGACATGATTTGTATCGCTTCATCCAATGTATAGAACACTGCTAATAACTGGTCATTATCTGCAACAATACCCCCTCCGCGTAAACCCTGCTCAAACTTCATTCCAATCTTTTTCCAGATTTCATCACTAGCAAATCTTATTTTTTGTAGTGAAACGCCACTATCTCTTAAGGCCTTTATTGCCGAAACAGTAATGATGTTTGAAAAGCTGTAATATGACCTATAATGAGGCTTTGTAGCCTCCACCCTTGCTTTAACGAGTCCTTGCTTAACCCAATAGTCAAGGGTATCATAAGAAATACCAACTATGCGAGCAACTTGGGGTCCCGTCCAGAGATTATCCATATGGTTTTTTGGCAAGAATCTAGAGATAAAGGTTTATTTTGCCATTTACATCATAAAGTAATTTCTTAAAAAGTCAAGTTACAATTTTTTCTCATTCTCATCGTTTGTTGCATTTCCTACACTATACATCTATACTTAACATATCACAAATTCTCTATTTATTTACGAATTGATTTTTGTGGCCATAGAATTGTCTCATATAACTTCACCATATTCCTTGGAGACACACTATGCGAGTGGTCATAGACTCAAACATATTCATTGAAGATTTCTCAATGAAAAGTAATACTTTTCGCGTTTTCCTTAGCCAGATTGAACGTACAGGACATAATTTGATTATGTCTCAAGTAGTATTCGATGAAGTAATCAACAAATTTACTGAAAATATTAAGACGTCTAAAAGGAATATCGATTCTATACTAGCTAAGGTTCGATCAATTACAAATCAGGATTTTGATAATCCTATTAATGAAGAATTGTTGGAGAATATAGTCAGGGAATATGGCGAATCCTTGAGAGCTAAATTGAACTCTATCCACACAGTATTCGCAAACTACCCAAATGTTAACCACCACGTAGTTGTTGACCGAGCACTTAAAAGGAGAAAACCCTTTAATAATGAAGGGCAAAAAGGGTATAGAGATACTTTAATCTGGGAAACAATCCTGCAACTTGCTAGACACGATCAGACGGCTATTGCTTTTATTTCAAAAAATAAAAGCGATTTTGCGGATAAGGATTCGAATTTACATAGAGATTTGCAAGATGATATTCAAAACATGGAAGAAAATCATTGTGAAGTAATCTACTTTCATGATCTGGGATCATTCGTAGAATCTCAAATTCGGCCTTTGCTCACTGAGCTAGATAACATAGCTGCCCAGCTTGTGGAAGGCGAATATAGAGATTTAAACTTATACAACTTTCTATTTCATGAAATAACAGATTATGTTGGCTCAGACTTCTTAGAACCTGGCGATCTTGCCTTTCAATTCGAGTTTGAAAATCCTTCTTTATGGAATATTGAAGATATTCATAATATCTATGAAATTGATGTACGAAGTTTAGAACATAGTAACTTGTTGGTAACTTTTTTCGCAAATATCGATGCAGTTTTTGACTTTTATATCCGAAAATCGGATTTATATGGAATAGATGATGTGGAACGGAAGAATTTCGAAGTGTGGGATTCTGATTGGAATGAATATTATGTATGGGCAATCAAGGAGATCAAAGATGTTGCCTTAAAGGTAAGTTTGATTTACGATGACAATAACTCACGGATTGTATCCGCTGAATTGTTAGATGTAAAAGTTGGTGAGTAAATATGGTGATAGAAATTAGCGGAAATTTAAGATAATTGATCTCAGTGTTGATTCCAGTGGGAATATATATACATCATTTTCTTATAACAAGCATCTTGTTGTGAAAAAAGTGTAATAACCTTTAATATGAGACATTGCAAGAAGATATCTCCACATGAGTGAGGGCTATTCAAGCTCTAAATAGGGACTCTCGACAGTCTGCTAGAATGAATACTTCAGACAAAGTAGTGCCGTTTACGTCAGTTAGCCATGTCCAATCATAAAGATTTATCTTCTATATTACATTATTGGATAGACCTACTGAAGCATTAAGATGTATTCCCAACGAAAACCAGTCTAACAATACAGATTGATTCACAAATGGGCACTAGATTGTAATTGTTTAGTAACCTTCCCAAACAAGTGTTTATTTTTTAAGGCGTATACTTAAACAAAGGACTTCGCAAGAAGCGAGGCCCTTTTTATTCGAACATCCCTATAGAAAGGGGATCAAAATTGGGAACTGCCATTTCTAACGCCAGAGGCGACGACGGGATTTGAACCCGTGATCAGGGTTTTGCAGACCCTTGCCTTACCACTTGGCCACGTCGCCATAATATGAATGGCTGGTGGCAAATGGCCTGCTGCCAATTCAGCCATCTGCCATCAGCCATTTGCTGAGTACAGAGCGGGCAACGGGACTCGAACCCGTGACCTACTCCTTGGCAAGGAGTCGTTCTACCAACTGAACCATGCCCGCAAAATTCGGCCCATCGTCAGGCCGAGAGTGCCGAGAGCCAGAATCGAACTGGCGACACCGCGATTTTCAGTCGCGTGCTCTACCAACTGAGCTATCTCGGCCTAAACGTACAGCTCACTTCCAGAGCGCAAGTATTTTACACAGTTGTGGAACGCTTGTCAAGCGCCGCTCGAAACGGGCGCTTGTGGCAACTCGCCCGAGTGGCGCAAGAGGGTCCCGGAGGCGGCCGTCAGGCAGAGCCAGGCGCCACCCACCAGGATCAAAATTTTGTTACCGACGTCAAGCCGGCGCGACCGACCCCACAGCATTCCATTTTTTGGGAAAATATTATGTAATATACAATTATAAATTTGCCAGTTGACTCGACAGAAACTTAATTGTAATATATACATACTAAACTGACAATAATTGTCTTGTGGTGATTACCCACAACTAAACTCCTGAAATGGAAAAGGATGAAGTGCGACA
>CAYZWV010000069.1:0-7299 GCA_964482255.1 uncultured Methanocellaceae archaeon | reverse complement strand
AACGTGAACAAGCCCTTTTAAGCAATCCTCACCATTTAGGAACATTCGCCAGTGTGGCAGTCGAAGTCAACAGAAGAGGCACTCCCCGTAGCCCAGTTAATACGATTCAAGATCTATACGATAGTCTATGGGATACCAAGATACTAAATCCAAACACATCCTCAGTTTCTACCAGCCATTTACAAGATGCAATTAATCGTTTGACCGATGCTATACATCGTAGCCAAGAATTACCGCAACCTGCGACCATATTGGACGATTTACCAGAAGTTAGGACATATCTGGAGAGCGAAGGTATCCTTCTACACGAATCCAATTCATTAATGTTCTTTCACCAATCTTTCTTTGATTATTGCTACGCTCGTCGTTTCGTCATGCGAAGCACGTCGCTTGTTGAAGATATCCTGAAAGGAGCCCAGGGGTTTTTTATTAGACCACAGGTTGTTCAAGTATTAACCTATCTACGTGCCGTTGACCAAAAACGCTATTTTTCTGAACTTGAATCTTTAATGGATAGAAGGCCAAGGAGAGAATGGTTACGACAACTTAAAATGAACCCGAACATCAAGGGACGAGTTCTATATGGCGTCGGTGTGCATATCTTTGGTTCACCGATACGGTATCACTTACGCAATCTCGTATTCTCAGTCTTTGGGCAGCAGATAAATCTAGTTCAGCGAGAGAAAGCAATCGGCTTAAAATGTCTACAATCCCTCATGGATAGACGCCTTTTTCTTCTTGGTTCACACGGCAATGAGGAATGGTTTGATGTTATCCACCCAGAATTGGCGGCCCTCTTTAGACTCTCGGATAAATCTCTTGACGAAGAAGTTCTTCCGTTTCTACGGTCTGTGCAGGAGGGCCGTGCCGATGAGATATATAGTCTCTTTGCTAATCAATTGGCTACCTCAGATAAATGGAGGGACAGGATTATCTGGTGTCTGAACAGTTATAAAGCGTGGCAAAGCAGAGAGGCAGAGAAGTGTCTTATTTGGCTTTGCGAGAATGAACAAGCTCCTTGGTATACGTTGGAGTTAGCTCTACATAACATTGCAGAGATAAATCTTGCTCTTGGTTGTCAGATTTTAAGGGTCATCCTTAAACGTCTGCGTGACCAGTGGCTTAAACTAGAAAAACCTCCAACTGCTGATGAGTTTCCTCCGCCCGAACCTACTGATAAGAACGGATATTTATCGTACGTAGACCATCTACATGAATTTGAGAGGTACTCACAGAAACTACTTCCATCTCGATTGTTATGGATAGAAGAGCTAACTAAACGGGCTTCTTCTTCGTGTCCAAGCGTATTCTTGGAAATATTATATCCTTGGCTGGAGGATATGTTACCTAAATTAACTTGGCGTTTTACTCCTACAGGCTGGCTCAGAGACGAAGTTTTTTCATCCCCGTCTTTACATGATTCCAGCAACCCTGATTCAGCTATGATTATGGGCATCCGGCACTCACTTTCTCAATTAGCCCAGACTGATAAAGAGCAATTTTTAAAATTCGCTAAAAAGATCGAAGGCTCACGATACTTGGTACTACATAGCATCCTTGCTCAGATTCTCTCCGAACAAGCTGGTAAATATGCAACCTGGGCATTCCACTATTTGTTGAAAGATAAACTGCGCTTTCAAATAGGTGACATGGCTTCGACAACCCTCTTCTCAAGAAAACTAATCGGGGCCGTTTTCCCTCACCTGAATGCCGAAGAAAGGGTACAACTTGAAAAAGCAATTCTCTCCTACTACCCAGAGTGGGAAACAAAACCGGGGAGACTACGCTTCAGGGGGTCTGACCAGCTTGAATTGCTTTGGGAAGTACCAGATTCGCTTCTAACCACTACAGGCAAGAAAGCCCGGCGGGAACTTCAGAGGAAATTCCCGGAATATAAGCTTCCGGACATCGGAGAGGTTAGCCTTAGAGCGGTTCCTTCTCCTATTCCTGAGGATAGAGCTCATCTACTCAGCGATGGTGATTGGTTAAATGCCATGCATAATTATAATGATGAAACAGGCTGGGATATGCCAAGAGAGGAAATATTGAAGGGGGGAGTAATAGAACTTTCGCGAGTATTCCGAAACGTAGTCAAGTCTCAACCTGAGAGATTCGCCCAGTTGATTAAACAGTTCGATCAAGATGTATCCTCACATTATTTTGATGCGACGCTCAGTGGATTAGCTGAATCCATAGTGCCTTCCAACACAGTCTTCGATGCATGCGAGTATTCGTACAATAAACGTCCAGATGATGTACTTGTTCAAAAAGCAGTCTGCAATGCTATAGAGAAACGTATTAATGACGATGTGCCTGATAGTCTGATTGAAATTACTCGGAATATTGCCCTTTGTTCCGTTGACCCGGACCATGAAGCGTGGCAAACAGTAGCTGACGGTGGTAATCATTACTACCATGGAGACCCCTTTTCAAATGGAATTAATACAGCGCGCGGGAGTGCAGTCATAGTGTACATGAAGTGCACGCTGAAGTCTCCTCCTAACGATATTGATAGACTATTGGCTACACTTGAACAGTTTTCTGGTGATCCTTCATCGGCTGTACGTTCTTGCCTTATAGAGCTTCTACCGTTTGCCCTTAGTTTGGATGTTAACCGAATTATCAATATTTTCAATAGAGCAGTAGAGGGCAGGCCTGAACTTCTTGCATGTTACGTCTCCCATAATTTCATTCATTACGCTATGGGACAATGTGTTCACGAGATGCTAAAGCATGTTGAGTCGCTTATTGATAGCGATTTGGAAGAAGCAAGAGAAGCTGCTGGCAGACTTGCGGCTATAGCTTATCTAGTTACACCCCACGGTAGGTACTTGTACTCTCGCTGTATGCGAGGGGACGTAGCTTTGAGGCAGGGTGTTGCTAAAGTGCTTGCTAGAAATGTTGACCGCCCCGACTTGTTACAGAAATGCTTAATTGGGCTTAGGAAATTAATGAATGATCCAGATAAGAAGGTGCGTGAGAAAGTCGGAGAGGTGTTTGAATATCTGCCATCACCAGTAAAACCAATTAAACAATTTGTTCAAAGTTTTCTTAATTCACGGTCTTTGGTTGATGCTACACGCAGTTGTATGAAATATGCCGAACGTATTCAGCTTGAACATCCAGAAATGTCCCTAATTATTGCGGAGAGAATACAATTGGAACTAGGTAAAGACATCGTAGATATCCAGAAAGCCGCCGCTTTGCTAGATGATGACCTCGTGAATCTTGCAGTTTCAATTTACACTCATAGCGATGCCCTAAAACAAAAATCTCGTGCAATGGACGTATTTGAGCGGGTGATGGACTTAGGCAGTCATCATGCAAGTAGAGTTCTAGAGGCAGTGGACCGTTAGGTTCCAATCCATATAGTGAAGAGAATAGAACCTTATTATTTACGGGATATTTTATTAGGCTCTATATTAAAAGTATGGTTGATGGAGCACTAAAATCATTAGTCTAGGAGTCAGATTATTAGGAATATTGCTATTGGAGTAAAATGTATACCTTCGGTGCTTAATTCGGTAGTAAGACCCATTACATGTGCCTGAAATTCCTTGGTACCATTGGACAGTTCGGTAATTCGTTCTCTAGCGAAGTTGTCTAAGAATCCTGAACCTACCAGTCTTAATTTCTTGTCTGGGACATCTAGGCTGACGTTTACCTGTTCCGGCTTTACCATTGTGCGGAGTTGTTCTGGAGGCTCATCTGGCAATGTGGGTAATACTTGTGTTCTTTGCGGGGGTGCTATAAATATTACTGGTCTATTATTTGGCATAATCAAGCTTCGAGTAGCATCTATAAGTCCTTGATCTTGGGACATTGGCAGTTGTTCTTGTTCAGATGCCTGTAATTGTGCTAACCACTCATTTATTTTGTTAAGGACATAGCCTGTGGATTTCCAGCTTGACCAAACCGGGCTGAAGGTAAGCTTTCCATGTAGCAGAAAGAATTGGTTTTCTCCAACCTCATCTAGTTTCTTACGGGGAGTTGACAGATCGACTAGCTTTTTCGTGTTTCGAAGGGCATTCTCCAATCGATTATAGAGGTCATAATATACAGTTTTTGTTTCCTTATGGCTGGTCGTACCCGTACCGCCACCTCCAAGCTGCATTAAGGCAATGTTTAGTCCACCTTGTACGGATTTTTCAGTTTCCCTAGTAGTCTCTGTGACACGAACTTTTCCACCTTCCAGTTGCTCAAGGAAGGCACCAACTAACTCAACATCTAAGTATAGGAAATGACGTAATACTTTTGCCGGCATAGTATCCATTATACCATGCATTTGATGAAACTGGGATGAGATCCATCCGAACGTTATCTAGACGAACGGAAGTGCATACCGTAGTTCATTAGACAAAAGTTGGAATTGTTACATTCACTCAGAATGTTCTATTAACAAGTTAATCCTATTCGTATATTGCTAAACCGTACTGTATCTCAATATAATATAGAGCTATGCCAACAGAACCGGATAAAAAAATATTGGATACTGAATCATATAAAGAAACAGCTCAACCGATAATTGATTTGGCGTCATCGGTATTACGTGAAGCTATTAACCATGCATCAACTCTTTACGAACGATGTCGAATAACAAGAAAAGCCGATAATGACGAATCATATCCGGTTTTAGCCTTATTCTTACATATTATTCAAATGATGGACTCGGTTGAAATATTAATATCCAATTGTTGTGTTGAATCAGCCAATGTTTTAATCCGAAGCGCTTTTGAAGCTGCTTTAGGACTGGATTATATGTGTGAAACCTCATCTAGGACACGAGGACTTGCCTGGATTTTGCGGAATATTCTCGACAGGATTGAGTGGGGAGAAAGACATGACAAATCCACTAAAAAAGGAAAGGAATTTTCCGAAACACTAGAACAGGAAGGATTGGGTGGAATGCCTGAACTCCCTGAGGATTATAACTCAAAGCTGAAAAAAGCGTTGGGAAAACCGGAGTATGCCGATTTATATGAAGAATATAAACGGCTCAAGAAGAAATTGAGACGGGTAGAATGGTATTCTTTGTATGATGGACCTACAAACATTCGTGAATTAGCTGAGCATTTAGGTCAAAAATCAGTTTATGATTCGTTATATAGATCATGGTCACAGCAAGTTCATGCTGCTGGTTCTGATCATTTACATCTTCTATTTGAAGATGGGCAGAATGTTTTGGGCCCAATCAGGAATCCTTTGAATATAGCTCATGTTTCATCTTACGCTTTAGGATTGATCCTTACGGCAGACCAAACTATGATTAAAAGGTTTTTGTCCGGTGACATGAAGATCTTTAGTCGATGGTATAGAACAGAAATATCACACAAACATATAGCACTTGTGAAAGGAGAAATGGAGCACCTGAAATGGTTCGAGAATACGTTTATGAAAAAAGATGAATAAATTTGACAAAATACTATTAGGTGAATATACCTCCGATGATATTCTTGAGTTGATTAATGGTAGAGAAAACAAGGACGTTGATGTTAAGGTATCAATTGATATTTCAAGACCTCGAGCAAGAAAGGACCTTGCCATTGATGCAATATCCTTCGCGAATGCAAGAGGTGGGCTTATCATCGTAGGGGTTAAAGACAAAACCAAAGAGATGATTGGATTATCTGCACATCTTGACCATGACCGTATTATTCAGTCAATTACCAGTTCGACATATCCTCCTGTTGATGCCTATGTAGATACTGAAACTATTAATGACAAATTAATAGGCATCATTCGATTTCAACCAGGAAAAGCAGTACATCGCCTACAAAACCAGGATGTATATATAAGGCGGGATGGGATCAATTATAGGGCGACTCCGGAAGAGATAGTAAGACTCGCAGATGAAAGAGACTATTTGTCGAGAGTCTATTTCTCGGATTCTTATGAATTATATTCATCTGATAATAAAGCTATTTTACTTTCTGGTGAAGAAAAACCATATAGGAAAGTGAAAAAAACAGGTGGATTGACAAATCTTGCTGAATGCCCAGTGTTCCTACCGGAATTCTCAAGATGGACTCCAGTACCTGAATTTGGGATTACAAGAGGAATGCTGATGATAAATTATCAAGGTTTTGACCACATTCGACATGATAATTTCATCAATAAAGTGAGTGAAGTAGAAAACCTTTTAAATCGACTAAACAGGTATATCGATAGCGGTATGCAGGGCATTCTAAATTGGTCAATATCTTCGTTCGGAACTGTATGTTATGGATGTGGAAGTGATACTTTGTTTCAGGCATTTGAAGACGGAGAACTTGGTGCAGTAACGATTTGTGCCTGTGGAGATTTTAGAGGGGCAAGTCATCAAAGATCATTTTTATTGTTGATTTCTGGTTATTGCAAATCAAAAGAAGGCAATTTTGCTCTTGTTCAAGATTGGGAAATAAATATATATCTTAGTACAATCCCAATTACTCACGGTTGGATCCGCGCTTTGTTCTCTCCATTTTTAAATGAAGATAAATTTCCGTTTACTTTGTCCTCTTATGAACTCGTACATCCCAGATTCAGAGTGTGGCGACCTATCCCTCATCAGAAAATAATTGTTCCAATAAAGGGAATTATTGGTCAGTATCGATACTCATCTAGTCGTGAAACAGTTATTATGGGTGCTGCAATCGCAAATACTGAATGGTTCAATCCTCGACTATATAGACTAGATATTGATTGGGGGAAAAATCATACAAATCGAGATTTAGCTACAATAGATAGAGCATGGGGTATGGAGGAAGTAGAAAATGGAAGGGGAATCTCTAGTTGTCCGGTAGGATTATTAAGTGAATGTGTTGTTTCTTTAACTAATCCAGTTCCGCTCTACGATGATATTGAATCGGGAGATGTAAGCCACTTTTATCCTCCTTTAATAAAACACCTTGAACTAGGTGTAATCGGTCATAATGTCCATATAATTGGTTTAAATGCCAGTCCTATAACTAAATGATGTATCATTCTGTAATTTCAAGGTAGATGGTAATCCTAGGGTTGTGAATGACAGGTGCCTATTCAATCTTAGAAGTGAGTTAACTTCTCTTGTTGCCATTCCTGCGTTTCGGATTTTTTAATGCTTTCAGCCGGACAGAATGCATCCTGTCCATAGGCGAGAACTTCACGTGCTGCGCCGCCACCTGCTCGGAGGCGACGGTCACATACCGCCGTACCATCTCTAAGCTGGTATGCCCAAGTATCTGCTGAAGGAAGAAGATGTTACCGCCGTTAGCCAGGTACCGGCTGGCGAAAGTATGCCGGCACAGATGGGCATGGAAGCGATTGACACCGGATTTACGG
>CAYZWV010000068.1:6805-7353 GCA_964482255.1 uncultured Methanocellaceae archaeon | reverse complement strand
GCGATATCCCATGCTATCTGATTTGGCATTTAATCTGGGTTGTCCTGAATGTGGAAATCCTGTTCCAAATCTTATTTCTGGCAAAGAGATAAACGTTAGAAACATCAAAATTGAGTTGGATGATCATGTGTGAGATCGAAGTTGAGGTGGGGCATGATGTTTTGAAGGCAAACGAAGAGTTCGCCCTGCGAAATAATCGCTTATTAAATGATCTTGGAATTATTGCCTTTAACATCATGGGTGCTATCGGTTCAGGAAAAACGACATTGATAGAATTGGCCATCGAGAGGCTCGTCGAAAGATATCATATTGGTGTGATCGCAGGGGACATAGTAGCAGACATTGATGCAGACCGTTTTAAGCGATATGGTGTGCCGGTCATCGCTCTGAATACTGGGAAAGAGTGTCATCTAGATGCACATCTAATTGAAAATGCCCTGGATCAGTTGCCATTGGACGATTTGGACATTTTATTCATAGAAAACGTTGGCAACCTGATCTGTCCGACGGATTATTCGCTTGGAGAATCAAAACGGGTCGTTATCGTC
>CAYZWV010000068.1:0-6795 GCA_964482255.1 uncultured Methanocellaceae archaeon | reverse complement strand
GTTATCGTCAGCGTCAGCGAAGGCGATGATATAGTTAAAAAACATCCGATGATCTTCAAAACCTGTGACTTAGCGATCGTGAACAAGGTGGACATCTCTAAGGCAGTGGAAGCGGATGCTGATAAGATGGTCTCTGATGCACTAAGAATAAATCCATCCATCAAAGTCATGAAAACGAGCAAGAATATCGGAGAAAGCATCGATGGGTGGATTGAGTACATTGAGGAGATTACAGATGCCCATCGGTGAAGCTGCCGACATTTCTGAAAAAACCGTCGTTCTTGCGCATGGTGCCGGCGGGGCGCTCATGCAGGAGTTGATAGCCAAGGTTCTCAAGAACATTTCTGACCATAGTGTTGGCAGCGTCGGCTTGTCTGATCTTGATGACGGATCAACCGTTTACATAGGCGATAAAGAGATTGTGCTCACCACAGACAGCTATGTTGTCAAACCCTTGTTCTTTCCAGGTGGAGATATTGGCAAAATTGCAGTTTGTGGAACCATAAACGATCTGGCGGTCATGGGCGCTCGTCCCCTTGCTTTGACCAGCAGCATTATTGTAGAGGAGGGTTTCTCCATTGCGAAACTGGAACGAATCGTCAGATCCATGGATGAAATTGCCAATGAGGCAGGTGCAGCTATCATCACTGGCGATACCAAGGTAATGGAAAAGGGCGCATTGGACAATTTGGTACTTAACACATCCGGTATTGGCCTTGCAGATGAACTTATACGTGACTCAGGCCTAAATGTTGGCGATAAAATCATAGTAACGGGAACCGTCGGCGACCATGGCATATCGCTCTTAGCTTTCAGAGAAGGATTTTCATTTGAGATGGAACTAGAGTCTGATGCAGCACCATTGTGGAACATGATCAAGGCAGCTTTGGATATTGGAGGAGTAACTGCAATGAAAGACCCAACAAGAGGAGGATTGGCATCTGCGTTAAATGAGATGGCAAAGAAAAGTGGTGTGGGAATATTAATCAAGGAGGAGCAAATTCCTTTGAAAGACGCAGTTCGGGCAGCATCTGGGATGCTCGGAATAGATCCTTTGGATGTGGCGAATGAAGGCAAAGCTGTAATCGGCGTGAAGCCTGATAGTGCTACTATGGTTCTAGAAACCATTCAAAAGACAAAATATGGTAAAGAAGCGAGGATAATAGGGGAAGTCATCGAAGAACATAGAAAAAAAGTCATCTTAGAGACAGGACTTGGTGGAAAGAGATACGTTGAGATGCCTCTTGGGGAACCAATTCCAAGGGTTTGCTAGGTGAGATTTCTGAGAATCGTTGTATTATGCTGTGGAAATCCCTTGATGGGTGATGATGGCTTTGGTTTTTACGTTTTAGAGGAGCTTAGGAGAAAAGAACTGCCAGACCATGTGGAGCTGATCGATGCTGGTACTGGAGGTCTCAATTTACTCAGCTTCATGGAAAATGCCGATAAGATACTCATCATCGATGCCATGAGTTCAGGATCAGATGTTGGCGGCATATATAGGTTCACTTACAAAGATCTTCCGGATCCTGCTTCGGTGTACTTCTCATTGCACGAGCTTGGCTTAGTTGATGTCCTAAAGATTGGAAGAAAAGTCATGTCACTAACAGAAGATATCATCATAATCGGGGTTGAAATTGAGAGGACAAAAAATATCACCCTTGGGCTGACTACAAAAGTGAAGGAAGCGGTGCCAAAAGTGGTTGAAATGGTATTGGACGAGCTAGCCATCGAATAACTTCGGAAGAATGGTCTCCTTTACATCCTCCGGAGAGGAATCTTTTAGCATCCTAACGGTTAGCTCCTCAATCATGATCTCAACGGCCATATTTAATGCCCTATCCTCGACCAAGAGTATCCGATGACTAGGGGTTTCTAAGGCCTTGGCGGTGAAGTAAAAGGGCAATGTCAATGTTGATGCAAGCTGTAGGCATTTATAGATGGATCTTGGAGAAGCATTTATGAGCTTTTCGTCCCCCATATATTCCTCTGCGAATATTTTGATAGCTGACGTGATGGTACTTATTTGCCCCTCTGAGAACTGGACTTTTGATGGCTTGTAGTTGTTGATCAGTCCGGTATTTATCGAGTAGAGAAGGGTTGCATGATCTCTTATTTGGTCGGATGTTATCTTTATTTCCTTGTTCGTACCAATTGTGTGTTTTTCGATGGACTCGATGATATCCAAAAACCTTTGCTTCGTCATCTTATGAAGTCTGCAGAAACATCTGTCTTCGACGGCGTTAAAGTTCGGATCGGAAACAGTGAGCTTATATCCTTTCTTCTTTATCTTGACGTTGTAGTTCGCATTAAAGAAGGAGGTAAAAACATAGGGGCCGATGGTTTCGCGAGAGGACTCATATTTCAGGGGTTTTTGCTCCATCGCCAGCTTCAGTCTTTCGACCATCCCTTTTTCATGAAAGAACCAGTCGTTGAACTCTGGAACGAGAAACACCATTTTATCTCCCTCATAGTACTGCCCCATGTGAATAAACATGTAGGGAGTTATGCCGCCACAGTATCTATATCTTCCAGGAATGCCATGGGGTTCCAGTCCAATTCTCTCGTTTCCCATAACGAAATCGATGCTCGAATATGTCTTCCCGGTTCCAACATCACCGAAGTATGCCAGATGAAAGCCCGTGGTGGTCAATTTATCGCCATTGGGCTTCAGCACATCTACGTCTGCAATCCCGAAAAGCTGAGCCCATGACAATAAAACATCTATGGATGCCATACCTCCGTATTCCTCAAAGTACTCGCAGAGAGAATTAAGTTGCATAGACTTGGCGAAGTCCTTGACCTCTTTCTCTCTGGATATGAGACCTTTTAAATAGTTCATCAGAGAAGCTTCCATATCTCTTGCGGTATCTTTTTCTGTGAACTCTTTGATCTCTTCGTCATTTCTCCCCTTCTTTATCTGCCCTAGCAAGCATTCAGCACTGGGTATGATGTATTTCGTGAAATAGTGCTTGCTGCTCTCAACCGGTAAGACGGTTACCCTGTAGGAGTTAATCATTTCCTCAATTGACGTCAAGAACCAGTAATCATGGGAATGGAGAAGGCTGGAAACTGATTTTTTTATCAGTTCTTCGTCAGAATAGGTTTTTTCCGTTTCTATTACGATCTCGTCTTGGGATATCTTTTTGACGTCATTTATGATAAGCCACCCAACGGACATTCTGGCACCTCTGACCAAGCGTCCCCACCAATTACGCCCAAAATAGGACTCTCCCCGATCGTCCCAGAAACTTCGCTTCGCCAGATCTTCTACAGTGAAGACTCCAATGCTGCTAAGTTCCTTTTCTTTTTTAGGTCCTATGCCAGGTATTTTAACGAGATCCAAGATTAAGCCCCGAAATCCAATTTTTAATTCCACGTTTGATTTATGAAAAGATAAGTTTTGCTGTTTTCTTTTTGTAAAAAAGTCATTTAAGGGCAAAATTTTGGCAATGTATATTTAAGCAAGATAAGAAGTAATATGGTCATGATGACCTGTGAAGAGTGATTTAGACTTAAAAACCTATGAAAAAATCATCTACGAAAGAATCGATTTGCTTATTCAACATTTTCATGCTGTTTCTGATAAACTAGAAGACGAGGAAGATGTTAAATCGAGCATTATCGACAAGTTTATCGATATTTTGGATTGGGATTTAGGCGATCCTTTGGAGGCTAAAAAAGAGCAAAAAACCGAGGATAGAAAAAGGGCAGATTATGCCCTAAAAGTTGACGGAAAACCAAAAATTTACATCGAAGCAAAAAGTCTCAACAAAGACTTAGAAAAAGGATTCGATAAGACGTCTGGTGATGGAAAGAGGACTTATGTTGAGCAAACCGTCAACTATGCCTACAACAGTGGCATAAGTTGGGCGCTACTCACCAATGGAAAACGATGGATATTATTCAATGCCTATTGGAAAGGAACGCATAAGGATAGAATCGCTTTTGATCTTGAAATCGATGATTTCCTAAAGGACAACAATTTTGACAAAATCAAACTTCTTGCCAAAGAATATGTTGTAACTGGAAAATTAGATGAGTATTTCAAAGATAGACCTTTCAGAAATCCTGTTGATGAAGAAGTTGTCGCATTCTTGCTTGAATGTAGAAGGGCCTTAACAGAATCCGTAATTAAAAATAACGAGGACAAATACACCACCGATCAATTAAGAGAGGGAATACATCGCATTTTGGATAGGTTGGTGTTTTACAAGATTTGCGAGGATCGAGACATCTTGGATTATAACAGAATCAAGAAAACTTTCGATATATTCCGGGAGGATAAATCCAGTCAATCTTTCGTAAGTGGGTTAAAGTCGTACTATGACTGGTTCAACAAAATCTATGATGGCGAAATGTTTAGTCCGCATTTTTGTGAAGACTTCATCGTGGATAATAATGTCTATAAAATGTTGGTAGATGGACTATATCAATACGATTTCGCAACGATAGGTGCGGACATTCTAGGTAGAATCTACGAAAATTATCTCGGCAACACTCTTCAAGAACTCGAAAAGGGCTTGAAGTGGGTTATCGATAGCAAAGAACGTAAGAGATTCGGACAATACTATACTCCGCAGTACGTCGTCGATTACATCATCGATAATGTTGGGATCACTAGAAACTCCAAAATATTAGATCCTGCCTGCGGTTCTGGTGCTTTTCTAATCAAGGCTTATGACAAGTTAAAACTCCTAAATCAGGAGTATATAAAGCGAATATCAGAAAAGAAAAAGCACAATTTATCAGAAGAGAATTTCAAAAAGTGGCAGAAGGAAGAACTGCCAAAATTAGAGTCAGAAAACATCAACCGAATTTTAGCTCGAAACATACATGGTGTAGACCTTAATCCTGAATCGGTCGAACTCACAAAAGTAAACCTATGGCTCAGAAGCATCCAGAAAGACACTCCTCTGAATAAACTGGAAAATAACATCGCATGCGGTAACAGTCTGATCTCAGGCACAGAAGATGAATTGAGAAAATACTTCGGTGATGACTGGGAAGAACAGCGACCTTTTGATTGGGAAGAAGAATTTTCAGAAATAATGAATGGGGGTGGGTTTGATGTTGTAATTGGGAACCCGCCATATGTGAGGCAAGAAGAGCTTTCAGAGATAAAATCATATCTTCAAAAAAACTACGAAGTTTATCACAGTATGGCAGACCTTTTCGTCTACTTCTTTGAGCGAGAAATGGATATGCTCACGGAGGGTGGCTATTTCGGAATGATTGTATCAAACAAGTGGTTGAGAGCAGGATACGGTATCAACCTGCGCAATTTCATTAGCAAATTCTGGATAGAAAAGTTCATTGACTTTGGAGACCTGAGAGTATTCCCAGATGCTACAATCTATCCGTGTATAATCATACTCAGAAAGATAAACAAATCTAACCCTAAAATTCAGGTTTGTAAGATGGAAACCTTGAGTTTTGATTCTTTAGAAAGCTACGTTGAGAAGAACCAATTCTCTGTCAATCAAAACGAACTTGGAGAGAAGGAATGGAGCATACAGAGCGCAAATGCAAATCAACTTCTGAAAAAAATAACGTCTTCGGGAATAGAGCTAGAGAAGTATTCCAACAGTAGAATATATCGTGGTATTTTGACTGGACTAAATGAAGCTTTTGTGATAGACGAAAAAACCAAATTAGAACTGATATCCGAAGATCCAGCTAGTGCAGAAATAATAAAACCTATAATCAGTGGCTCCGAGATAAAGAGATATGGAATATTTCCAAAATCTAAGTATTTGATTTTTATTCCTTGGCATTTCCCTTTGCATAAAGTAAATAGTGTATCAGGGGCATCTAAAAATGCTGAGATATTATTTAAGGAACAATATCCCGTGATCTATAATTATTTAATAACCTACAAAGAAAAATTGGAAAAGAGAAATAAAGTGGAAACGGGGATTCGATATGAGTGGTACGCTCTACAAAGGTGCGCTGCCACTTACTACGAAGAATTTGAGAAACCGAAAATAGTTTGGGGAAATCTTGCAACAAAGGCATCATTTGCGTTTGATGGGAGTGGATTTTATGTAAACGCTCCAGCATGTATTTTTCCAACCAGCTCAAAATACGTTCTTGGAATTATGAACTCAAAATTGATGTCGTACTTCTTGAAGTCAATCTGTGCGGAAAGGCGAGGCGGCTTCATAGAGCAGAAACCAGTTTATGTTTCAAAAATTCCAATCAAGCAAATTCCAGAATCCCAACAGAAACCCATAATAAAACTCGTCGATAGAATGCTCTCCCTTAACAAAGAACTCCAAAACATTAACATCAACTTCTTTGATTATGTCAATCTGCGCCCCAAGTTGAAGGATACTAACCTCGAACTTTATTTTAATCAACTCGGTATGAACGACAAAAAAGTGCTTAACAATGCCAACGGCATAAAAGGCAAAATCAGGAAGGTCAAAGCAAGAGAAGAAGGCGGATGGCTCATTGTTTCTGTAAATTATTGGAATGAAAATAAAGAATTGGTTGAAGATTTTGATGTCTTAAAATGTCGATTTGAAAATCCTAATTTCACTAAATTTATCAAGCATTGCATACTGAATTATGGCAAGAGTATTAGCAAGGGGAATATCTTGGATCGTGTTTTAAAGATAGGAAATATCCCGATTTTTGATAACAAAATTGATGTTAAGAACCAGCAAATCATCGATGAAATTATGGATTCATTCTTGCTTGCAACAGAATGGAAGGAGAAAATAGATAAAGATATTGCGGAGACCGATAAAACGATTGATCAAATGGTTTACAAATTATATGGTTTAACCG
>CAYZWV010000067.1:0-7555 GCA_964482255.1 uncultured Methanocellaceae archaeon | reverse complement strand
TTCGCCATCACCCAGGCGCTGCTGCCCTTCCGCGAGGAGATTGCCGCGCGCCGGAGACGCGAAGCCCAGATCAAGGAAAAGTACGGACTGCGCTCGCTGGATTTCCTGATCCAGGAATCGAACGGAAAAATCCTGGATTACCAGGCGCGCCAAGCGGCAGGCGAGGACATGGATTTGCCGCTGCTCAACGAGGGGCGCAACCTGGACTCGCTCCAGGCACGACGCGCCGAGCTGGAGCGTGAGATCCGCCTGGAGGGCAACCTGACGGTGGGCGAGCCGCGCCTGCTGGGGGCGGCTTTCGTGATCCCCCTACCCGTTTTGGCAGTGGAAAGCCAGACTCCCGAGCAGCCTGCCTTCGTCGGATTACGTGAGACGCCTGAAAAATCCTATGATGCTGATGATCAGGAAATGGAAAGCGGCACAGATACTGGCGTGGACGCCGAGCGCCGCGCCGAGATCGAGGCGGTGGGCATGCGCGTGGCGATGGAATATGAACGCTCCCAGGGTTGGTCGCCGCAGGACGTTTCCGGCGAGAACCACGGCTTCGACATTCGTTCGACACTTTTCGATCCGGATGGGGGTTTTGCCGATATACGATACATAGAGGTGAAAGCGCGTGCCCAGAGCGGCGCGATCCGTCTGTCGGCGAATGAATGGAAGAAGGCCCGGCATTTGGTAGAAAAATATTGGTTGTATATTATTGTTCAAGCTGGAACTGCGATACCAAAATTAATTTGTATAGAAAATCCAGCACACAAATTTAGGATAGATGCAGAGATTTTTGCGACTGGATTCATTCTTCCGGAAGATAAGTGGCGAAACACCTAAATTGCGATTTCTTATGAATTTCATTTTTAACCAAGACAGGTATTAGATGCTTCAATCCTTTTTTCTTATATAGGATCGTTGTGTGAGACGAAATGAAAAGAGTTAAAGAACTAGCACTTCGTGAGTTCGGTGATCATGGTGCAGAGACATTAGAACGTTATTTTGCTCAAATCGAATACACCGCATATTGGTGTATAAGAATGCTTTATCAGGAAGAAGGAATTAAGTTTGTAATACCAGAAGGTGTTGAAGATGTCGTAATAGCAAGGATTGGGGTCTTTGAACTTCACCAAGTAAAGACCCGGGATGAAGGTCAAGACCCTTGGACAACTGCAGAAGTCCTGCCTATCCTATGTCAACAATACAATCGACGAAGGGCGTTTAAAAATAATTGTTGTTATCACTTCGTTTCAGATCAGAGGGCTGACAATAAGGTTGGTTATAGAGATGGTAGTTGTGGCCCTTTATATAGGCTGAAGCAATTATTAGAAATTATTCACGATGGTCAACCATTATCTTTTGAGGAGCAAAAGGATCTAGATTGGTTTAGAGCAACACTGACACCCCGAGTACAAAAAAACCTAATTAAAAATTATAGTCATGAACTAGAAGCAATAGAGATAATTGCCTTACTTGATCAAACATATATTGATACAGACAGTTGGCTACTTCGGGCATCTAACAATCATTTAATTGAATTAGGAGATGCACTTTATCAAGTTTTCCCCGGAAGTCCGGCTCTCACTACAATTCAGCTTAGAAACATATATGACCGTCTGATACTTCTGGTTCTAAGAAAGATAATAACCGAGGTTAGTCTCGAAAAACGTAAGATCACCATTCAGGATGTTTTAAATTGCAGAACAGCATCTTATTATTCAGGAGAGGAATTGCCAGATCTTGAGGAAGTTCCAGGTAGTTCTCTGCTGGATAAAAAGGCTTTATTGGCTGGTTTTGATCCTACGGAACTTCCTGTATTCCACAAGCAAAAGCAACTTGCGGAATGGACAAATAGACGTTTGGATATTTTAGGTTTTTCTGAAGCTCTACTTCACCTCAATGTAGCATTGTTAGATCATCACTATTCTTGTAGAGATAAAGTGTGTCGCCAAGATGGAATTGATATGCAACCCGGTCCAAAAATTCTCTCTTTGATAAAGCCAAAACTACCTTCTCTAATATCAAATTATTTTCCTAACACTAATGATATAGATGAGCAGTATTGTTTAGGAATTCTGTGGAAGGAAACCGATCTCTGTTCGATATGGTGGCATGGTCTCAGAAAATCAGGAAAGAAGAAAACCCTGTGAAACCAAAATACACACAAGAGACTCTTTCATATCATGCTGCAAGATTGTTACTGCTTTTTCGGTTTTGCGGAAAACCTCGTCGAAGTAAATTTGATGTACTTCCCGGAATAGAAGGAAGAACTTTGTTAGCCAAGCTCGACTTCTTCCTTCGTTATCCTGGCTATTTAAAAAAAGCTAGCGAAATCTTAGAAAATAAAATAACTGATGAGGATCTAGGTCTTGTGCCTGATAATGAACTACATACAGTCGAATCTCGAATGATACGTTATCTCTATGGACCTTGGGATAACATCTACTACCCTACGATAGCGTATTTGATAGGAAAAGAACTTATTATTATCGAGCGTCAAAAAGGTGTCGAGACTTTTCGGCTGACCGGTAAAGGGTTTGATCTAGCAAATGATCTCTCCCAAAATGTTGCTTTCCATGATCTATCAATAAGGGCTGATACCATATATCATCTTTTTAACGCTTATTCTGGGAGTCGATTAAAAGCATTTATTTACACCAATTTCCCAGAAGTTGTAAATAGGAGACTTGGCGAGTTGATCTAGGAGGCATAAATGCCATCACCTTCTTTAGTTATACGCAGGCTGATTGTTACCGGAGAGCTAAATACTGATTTAAAGTTTGGAAAAGGCATAAATATTATTAAAGCTATCACAACAGCGAATGATCCTAGAAGTACAAACAAATCCGGTAAGACTGCATTGATTGAATTGATTCAACATGGATTGGGAAGACGTCAACCCTCAAAGGCGAAATTCCATTTCGCTCCAATTATTGATCAGGTGGATAAACTCTGGTTAGAGTTCGAAGCAAACAATCAAATTTTTACTATGGAGCGATCTTTACAAGCAATCAACGCTCGCGCACGTCTTCGAGAAGGTTCCTTCGTATATGGAATAGAGAATACACCTTTTGAAAACGTTCCTGTTGAGGAGATATCCGATGTTTTGTTACGAGTTCTCTCTATACCAAACGTATCTGTAAAAACTGCGGATGGTTCGTTATTTCCGCTTACCTTTCCTACCCTCATGAGAGCCTTTATTTTGCATCAGGAAGATAGTTTTGGCGCAATTCTTGACAAGGTACTACCTGAACAAAGACGGGCTGATATTATTGGATTCTTAACAAAAATTACACCGCTTGAAAGGTTCACCGTTGAGGATAGATTGGCTGAAGTTCAAACGGAATTAATGGCAAAAGAAACTTATTTTTCTTCCGTCCAAGAGTTCTTGACTAAAAATGGAATCGTTTCTATCTTGGAAGCAGATGCCAAGCTGCAGGAAGCAGAGAATGCTCTCCAGACAGCAAAAACGATTCAACGAAACATTCAACAAGAAATTCGAGAAAAGACTGATGGTCAACCGTCAGAAAGGAGAGGTCGATTAGATATCTTACGACAAAGATTACTGGAATTCAAGGAACAAGCTGCCCAACTCGAACGGGTTCTAATAGGATTGCGTCAAGAAGAAGCGAGAGTAAGTGAAGTATATTCATCTTTGGAAGTTGATCGCCAAAAAGCTCAGAGAATATTTTCATCAAGCACAATTCTCAGTAGTGTTGAATTTAACATTTGCCCGCGATGTTTATTAGAGATTACACCTGAGATGCGCCAAAGAGAGCAGTTTGCTCGTTGTTCATTGTGTAATCGACCTCTTCGCGTAACATCTGATACCCCTCCGAGGACCACACCCCAGGCAGAGGATATTATCGATCAGATTCAGGAAGCGGAAAATATTTTGAGAGATTTACGAAATGAAATTTCTGCTACCGAGATCAAACTTCGTCAAATCCGGGGAGAAGAGGCATCGATCGGTAAGGACATAGATGAGGAAACAAAGGTCTTTGTCTCTCCCGCCGTTGATCATTTACTTGAAAAAGCGCATGAAGTCGCTCAAAAAGAGGCCGAATTAGCACGAGCAAATGCTCTGTATGAGCAAACCAAGGCACTAGTTAAGATTAAAGATGAATTGAATGAACTCAGAGATATTCAGGCTGGTTTACAAGACAAGTTGAGAGAGTCGCGAAAACCGAATAGAACACAATTGGAAAAGCTCCGACAAATTTATGAGAATATTTTGATTCAAGTTGACTTTCCAGATTTTAGAAATTGCACGATTGATCCTCATACATTGATGCCTTCGATAAATGGAGATCTTTATGTACACACGGGCACCGCGTTGAAAGGTTTGGCCACAGTTGCTTATCATCTGGCGCTCTTAGAATTGTCTCGTCAAGGAGAAACGTATTTTCCACGAATTCTTGTTATAGACTCACCTGCGGTAGGTGATCTTAACGATGAGAACCATGACAGATTACTACGGTATCTCTCTAACCTTCAGTCTCACGAAATTACCTCTGGAAATGATACAGAGCAAAATACTTTAAATTGGCAAATTATTCTAACTACTCGGAGGACCATCCCTCAACTCGATCCATATATAATAGAAGAAGTTAGTTCTCCAGGGAGAATGCTGCTCAGAAAAAGAGAAAATGGTAAATCTAGAAAAAGCTTACATTAATATCCGCTTTCCTGGACGAGAATATGCAAACAGCGGTTCTGTTACAATGCTTTGAGTTTATTAAGGGCTAACCCGAATATTACATTTATGGGAATTATTTTGATGAAAAAACGTCTCATCGAATGGAACCTGCCCCTTGCCGATATCTCCGAAGAATCCGCCCGCGAAAAGAACATCCGCCACGGGCATCCCTCCACGCTGCATATTTGGTGGGCGCGGCGACCACTGGCTTCATCACGCGCCACGGCCTTTGCAGCCTTAATCGATGATCCTGGCGAGGACAGCCCAGAAGAGCGTGAGTACCTGATGGATCTGATTCGACGCATCACTCCCTGGGATGCAGTTAAAGATGGCAATTCGTTGGATATTGAAGAAGTTATTAAGTTTATTCAAAAACAATATGGTCGTTCGCCACGCGTTTTAGATCCATTTGCGGGCGGTGGGTCTATACCTTTTGAGGCATTAAGGTTAGGGTGCGAAACCTATGCAAGTGACTATAACCCTGTTGCAGTTTTGATCGAGAAGGCGACGATAGAATGGCCACATAAGTTTGGAAAAATAATCGACTCTGATCTTGAGTTTGATGAAATTTCAAAGAAGGAATGGCAAATATCCTTCAATGAGGATCATGCTCTAAACAAGGTTAATCTATTAGCATTCTTGGTTGAAAAATGGTTCAGAACATTACTCGAAGAAACTCAAATTGAGATAGGTTATTTATTTCCGCATGACGCTGATGGCTGGTTACCAGTAGGTTATTTATGGGCCCGTTATGTTCAATGTCAAAATCCAGAGTGCAAGATAGAATTGCCACTTATAAGACAATTCTGGTTGGTAAAAAAATCTGATAATCAAGTTGCTTATCGACCTGTGTTCGATACAGTCTCCCGACAAATAAAATTCGAGATCTTAGAAAATAAAAGTGCAATAGTTAAAAGTGGTTTTGACCCAAATATTGGGACAGTTACAGGAGGAGATGCGCGATGTCCGGTTTGTGGTCAGATAACATCGGCAAATCAAATTCGAGATCTGGCAAGATTGGGAAAGATGGGTGAACGTCAGGTTATAGTAATTTTGCATCACCCAAATGCTACAGGTAAAAGATATAGATTATCAACGGAAAAGGATGAGAAACTATTTAATTTAGCTGAGATTCATCTGAAAAATAAACTTACGGAATGGCCATTCTTAGATAGTCCAATTCCGGATGAGCCAATACCTACTCCAGAAAACAGAGAGTACGAATCTGATCATTTATATTACAACTTTACTCCAATTGTTCTTTATGGTATGACACAATGGAAAGATCTCTTTAATAAACGTCAGATCATTTCAATCATCACCTTAATCGAAAAGCTAAGAAATTCTTCCAAGATTATCCTTAAAGAATGTACATATTTGGTAAACCAAGAATCTATTGGTCTTAGCGATATAAATCCAAAAGAATTGGCTGATGCTGTCCTTGGTTACCTCTCGATTATTATCAATCGCTTGGCTGACTATAATTCTACGATATGTACATGGGCCAATCATGGAGAATATGTCGGTCACACATTTGTTCGCCAGGCATTAGCAATGGTGTGGGATTACTTAGAAATAAATCCATTTAGTCAAGCAACGGGTGATCTGCAATCACAACTAGAATGGGTATTGAGAAATATTAAGGCAAATAAATCAAGCGGAGAAAATCTTATAGAGATTAAAAATGTTTCAGCAACCGAATTACCATATGCAAGTGAATATTTTGATGCAGTAATCACTGACCCACCTTATTATGATAATGTTCCCTATTCCGCTTTATCTGATTTTTTCTACATCTGGTTAAAGAGGGCTGTAGGAGATACATTTCCGGAATTATTTTTGACAGCGATTTCCCCAAAGAAAAAAGAAGTTATCGCAGACCTACCTTTATTGAGGGGCATGAACAAAGAAAAGGCGGAGCAATTAGTTTTAGGAATTAAGACAAAAGACAAATTTGAAGAACTATTGGAAGAATCATTTAAAGAGATTTATAGGGTCCTTAAAACTGGGGGCATCGCTGTGATTGTATATGCCCATAAAACTACAACTGGTTGGGAAACAATGTTGAGCAGTTTGATTGTGGCGGGTCTTGTCTTAACAGGTTCATGGCCCATTCATACGGAGTCAGTTACAAGATTACGAGCGGCTGCATCAGCAGCGTTGGCTTCATCCATATATATGGTGTGCCGTAAGATTAAGCGCGAGCCGCTCGGTTTCTGGAATGAGATTCAATCGCGAATCCAGGATGGCATTGAAGAAAAACTGGCTCAATTCTGGGATGAAGGCATCTCTGGCGGCGACTTCTTTATCTCCGCCATCGGTCCGGGCATGGAAGAATACTCCAAATACGAGCGCGTTGAGACCTATGCCGGTGAGCAGGTGGGCGTCGATAAGCTGCTGGAGTTCATCCGCCAGGTCTCCACCAGTTTCCTGGTCAACCGCCTGCTCAAGAACGCCCAGCGCGAAGCCATCGACCCCGAAGCGCAGTTCTACCTGACCTACCGCTGGACTTACCTGGAAAACAAGGTGCCTTTTGACGACGCCAACAAGATCGCGCGCGCCGAAGGCATCGACCTGGAGCAGTATTGGGGCAAGGGCAGCTTCGTCAAGAAGTCTGGCTCGGATGTGGAGGTGCTCGGTCCGCAGAAACGCGGCGAGGTGAAAGAGGTCGGAAATATGGTCGACGCCATGCACAGCGCCTGCCAGCTTTGGGAAAAAGGTAAGAAAAACGAGATTTCCAGGCTGCTGGCGACGCACGGCTACGCCGAGAGCGGGGCCTTCTGGCAGTTCTGCCAGGCAATCGCTGAGTGCTTACTGGAAGGTAGCAAGGAAAAGCAGTTGCTGGAACGGTTGCTGATCGGGAAAGAT
>CAYZWV010000066.1:0-7720 GCA_964482255.1 uncultured Methanocellaceae archaeon | reverse complement strand
GCCCTATCCATCTCTTCTTGGGTTGGAGCTGGCCAAGGAGTTCCAGGAATGGGAACATATCCGTCTATTCTAAATGGAATAGCTGGGTCAACATTAGATATGAATCTAGTGATATTCCCAATTTCTTGATGATCGATATAATTCGGTATGAGAATAGTTTCAGCCTTTAGCTTAACATCCATCCCATAAACATTTATGAAATTATCTAGCACCCTCTTATTTGATTTACCAGTGTAATCACGGTGTATTTCATCTGAGTATGCTTTAATGCTTATTTGTATTTCATCCACATCATTTAACGATGGAATTGTAAAGCCATTCGTGGTTAAAAGATTCCGTGTTTTGAGTTCGTCATGAAAAGATTCAGCCAACTTTGGTAAATCTGGGTCCAGTGCAGGCTCCCGTCCACGAAATACAACCCTTTTAGGCTCTAGCTTTTTCACTCTCTGAATCACCTCTTGAGAATCCAGAAAAATAACTTTCTTGCTCTTTTTATCAGTATCTTTTAGATGATAATCCAAAACATCTAGCTTGCGTATGCAACCTTTACATGAAAAGTTACATCCCCAGAAAAAAATGGATACAGACCTATTAGCTGTGTAATATGTGATATGATAAACATTCGTTTCGCTCTTCATGATGCCTTACTTCCCGATTATCACTACTGAGAGGTAGGTGAAAGTCTTCCCAGCAAGTTCCTTCAGATTTCCCTGGAAAACCCTCTCATTTTCCAGTGTCAGATTTTCATATACCGTGGTAGATACTCTCTCATCAATACCACTGGATAGGAGAAATTTTGCAACATCTTTCGGCATAAAACGTGACTCAGAAAGCAGAAGAACTGTATTTCCTTCTTTTACGCTATCTAAAAGACTTTGCTTTTTCTTTTCTAAATCCTCAGTTACATGAAATGTTAACAAAACAATTTTATCCCAGGCTAGCTTGGATCTAGCCGCAGCTACTTGGACTGAACTAATTCCTGGAATTATTTCTGCATCGGGAAAGCGATCATAAATATCCTCTATGCCTGAACTACCAGAAAAATTTGGATCACCCGAGCGCAATATGGAGCAATTCTTGCCAGAGCTTACTTCCTTCGTTATATAATCCAATCTATCATTTCGGTTCGACCATGTCATCTCAATGATTGTTTTATCTTGGGTTAAATCTCTGACAACATTTAGACAAAGATCGTAACCTGCCACTATATCTGATACTTCTATCACTTTTCTAGCTTTTTGGGTAAGATAATCGGGCGACCCAGGCCCAACACCAACCACCCATATTTTGCCTTTCATACTCTATCACTCACTTTTATTCAAATAATTCTGGATGTATACACCTAGCCATCTCTTCTAAGCCGTCTACAATCCTAGGACCTTTGCGAGAGATGATATCGCCGTCGATTCCATATATCCTATCATTCTTGACAGCACTTATCACATCCCATCCTGGCTGCCCTTTCAAATCATGCACTGTTATTTCTATTGTGCCCATCTGTTTGTTAAAAATAATCACGTCAGGATCCTGTTCGATTAATAATTCCAAGCTATATAATACAGATTTTGCTTCTGCATCTGCAGCGATGTTGTGTCCTCCTGCTAGTTGAATTAAGATATGGGCCAATGATTCTGGACCAGAAACTCTTAATGGGTCCAACTCATGTATAAAGAGAGTTTTTGGTAATTGATCTTCTTTTATATCCTTCGTGTTATCGGTTATGGCTTTGATTCTATTTCTCATGTTTGCTGTTAATTCTTGAGCAATCTCTTCTCTTCCAGTAATTTTTCCGATTAGTTCTATGTCTTCAAGTATTTCATCCACATCATCTGAGCCCAAAGCAACTACGGATAAACCAAGTTTTTCCAATTCTTCCACGACGGACCTTTGTAGACGGGAGTCAGCCAAAACTAAATCAGGCTTTAGAGAAACAACTTTTTCGATGTTTACACTAACAAATCCACCAATTTCCTCCCTTTCCTGTGCTTCAGGTGGGTAATTGCAATATCTTGTTACACCCACAACTTTATTTCCCAACCCGAGGGCGAAAAGTATCTCGGTATTGCTTGGTGATAGAGAGATAATTCTATTCAGTTCTTTAGGTATGGGCACATCTCTTCCTAAATCGTCTGTAATGGTTAATGGGTGCTCTTCTGTCATCGATGGTAATTCGATACAACCACTGGAGGATATAAGAAGCACTATCAGCAAGCCTATCCATATATTCTTCCGACTCATGAATTCACCTTGGTTAATATATCCATCAAGTTGGTTAAGTTAGCCATCTTTTATATAGTTTATCGTTCCATAATATAGCGATGCCAGCGATAGCAATCCACGGGACAACTTCTAGTGCAGGAAAAACGATTATAACGGCCGCTCTCTGTCGAATATTTGCTGATAAAGGATACCGTGTTGCCCCTTTTAAGTCTCAGAATATGTCTCTCAACTCGTATGCAGTTTCAGGTGGTGAGATCGCCAGAGCGCAAGTATTGCAGGCACATGCCGCTAGGATTGAGCCCACCGTTGAGATGAATCCGATATTATTAAAGCCAAAAGCAGAGCATATCTCTCAGGTGGTCATACGTGGCAGACCTTACGCTGACATGAGCGTTAATAATTATCATGACTTCGTCGAGAGGCAAGGACGAAGGATCGTTGAGAAATCTCTCAGACATCTTTCATCAGAATATGATTTAATCGTCATGGAAGGGGCCGGCAGCCCAGCGGAGATCAATATATTACAACGTGATATAGTGAACGTGTATCCGGCAAAATTGGTGGGGGCAAAATGCATACTTGTACATAATATCGATTACGGCAGCACGATCGAATATTTATTCGGCACGTTAATCCTCTTGGATGATGATGTAAAAGAATTGTACAGTGGAATTATAATCAACAATTCTCGAGTAGCAGTTGACACATGCGAAATCGAACATATGGTGAAAAAACCTGTTTTTGGTGTAGTTCCTCACATTGAAGACTTGCATCTACCAGAGGAGGATTCCTTATCGCTGAAAAGTCATGATGGAAATTTTGATGTCGGCGTTATACGCTTGCCTCACATGTCGAATTTCACGGACTTCGATGCACTAAAATTTGAGGGGTTAAAGGTCCGCTATATATCTAAAGAAGATGAGATAAAGCGTGCTAGTGTTTTGATCATCCCAGGAACTAAGAACACGGTTCTAGATTTGAAATGGTTACGTGAAAAAGAACAGGATCATGCAATAATCCAAGCCGCGAATGAAGGCAAAGTCATCATAGGGATATGCGGCGGCTTTCAAATACTTGGAAAGAAAATAATCGATAATGGGTTTGAATCTCACATTGAGGAGATCGATGGTCTTGGATTATTGGATGTCGTAACGAGGTTTGACTCACATAATAAGATCACAAAACGTGTTGAGGGAACCGTAATCGGAGACGGAATATTGGAAGAATTTCAGGGAGAGACTATCACTGGTTATGAGATTCATATGGGCAAAACCACTCAAAGCGATAAACCCTGTTTTCTCATTAATAGAGGAGGTAAAGTCATCCAGGACGGTGCGATTAAAGGAAGCGTATTTGGAACATACGTTCATGGTCTTTTTGACAAACCTCCTGTGCGAAAAGCAGTATTAAAAGCCATTCAAAGGCCATCCGAAACCATTGAGCAAGATCTGGATGGTGAGATCAATAGGTTGGCCGGCATCTTTTCTGCGAGCGTGGATGTTGGAAAAATAGAGGCATTGATATGAACAAACTAATGCTCCTAGGTGCGAAAAGCTGTGGAAAGAGCACCATACTGAATTCTTTAAGCAGGTTACTCAGTGAAAAAGGATATCGAGCATTCTCCCTCAATACGCAGGATAAAATCCCTATGGAAAGGATTGCGCAATCCCGAGGCGAATATGATTCTATACTCGTGGAAGCCTCTGAACTGATAGATTTGAATATTGCAGATATGGCTGATGCATCGGTTGTTTTGATCGGAGACATAGAGAGGGGCGGTGTATTTGCCGTGCTATATGGGACGTATATACTTCTAAAAAATCGGCGTGTCTCCGGCTTTTTGATAAATAAATTTAGAGGCGATGACAAAATATTAACGCCTGGTCTGAGATTCTTGGAAGAAAAAACAGGAGTTCCGTTTCTAGGAGTGATTCCATATGTATCTGCAGAGGACGAGTTCATCGAGATTTTCAGGATGAGTGTGAAACTCGATTTGATGTCAAAAATATTGGGTGTTGACCTATGATGGTCAGAAAAGAAGCATTGGGATTAGAACAATGCATACATGGAGGGAGGGTACCAGAAGTTATTGGGAAGAGCGGAAAGATGATGGACTTCAGTACCAATGTTAATCCAGTAGCGCCCCCTGATATAAGAGAGACATTGCTAGGTGCATGTGAAAGCGTCCATAGGTATCCAGATGACCAATATGTGAAATTTAGAGAAGCTGCAGCATCTTTTGCAGGTGTTAACTGTGAAAACATAGTCCCAGGAAACGGATCTGTAGAGATAATCCGACTGTTCGCTGAGCTAATCATTGAACATGGTGACAAGGTCATAATACCCTGTCCAACTTTTTGTGAGTATGAATTTAATTGCAGATTTTTCGGTGCAAGACCCCTTTTTGTTGAACATTCGGAGTTAGATACAATATCGGATGAGCTACTAGAAGAATCTAAGATCCTTTTTATATGCAACCCAAATAATCCAACCGGAGAATTGATTCAGCGCTCTAGTTTAGAAGAATTGGTACATAGATGTGTCAAAAACGAGACATATTTGTTTGTGGATGAAACGTTTATCGAACTCTCTGATCCCGAGCAAAGCATCGGTAATATTGCAACTAAAGAGGATTACATCTTTGTTTTACGATCACTGACTAAGTGCTTTTCCATTCCAGGAATTAGGATTGGATATGGCATAGGCTCCCGAAGGGTGATCGAATTAATGAATAAATCACGGCTTTCATGGAATCTAAGTTGTTTTGCTGAGGCAGTTGGAATCTACCTTTTTCAAAAATCTAATTACTTGGAAAAATCGCGTGAGCTGATAAAAAGTGAACGAAAATGGTTGATTAGTAAGCTGAGCGAAATTGAGGGTATACTTCCCTTAGGAAGCGATGCAAATTTCATCTTGATTGATGTTAATGGGACTGGTTTCAGTTCTAGTGAGCTGACAGAGTGTATGCTTTATCGTGGTTTTCTGATAAGAAATTGTAGCTCGTTCAAATCGTTAGGAGAGGACTATGTCAGGGTTGCTGTGAGAACTAGGAAAGAGAACGAGAAACTAGTCGCAGCACTAAAACAGGTCATCGATCCGAATGCTAGGGAGAGTTGTGAGCACTATCCATGTCATTTCCTGGGTCAGGATTGTACATTCTGTTTCTGCCCCTTCTACCCTTGCAAGGATGAGCGCCTTGGAAAATATGTGAAAACATCATCGGGTGGAGTTGCATGGAGTTGCATTGACTGTGATATCACCCATCAAAAAGATATTGTACGGGAGATGCTGGACGGGCTTCTAGCAGGTGACGAATTGAGCAAAGTCTGGAAAATCATAGAGAGGAGACTATGAGCTTGAATGTATTGCTAATTGGAATACTCATCGATCTCATTTTTGGAGAGCCCCCTGAAAAAATTCATCCAGTGGTATGGATCGGTAAACTTACAGATGTTTTACGAACGCACATGAACAAGTCAAAAATATGTGGGGCGATTTTGGCACTGATAGTTGTGGGCGGTTTTACATTAGGAGGATATTTAATCGCCCTTATACCTGGGATCATAGGCTTGCTCATATCAGCTTATTTTCTAAAGGCGACGTTTTCTATCACTTGCCTAGCAGACACGTCAAATATGATAAAACAACATCTCGATATTGACGATCTTGAGAATGCTAAAAAGGAGTTGCCCAAGCTTGTGGGAAGGGATACGGAGCAGCTATCAAAAAAAGAGATGAACTCTGCAGTCATAGAATCGGTTGCAGAAAACTTCGTGGATGGAATTTTTTCGCCTTTATTCTACTTCATGCTTTTTGGATTACCAGGTGCATTGGCATACAAGGCGATAAACACCCTTGATTCCATGGTAGGACAAGGCAATTTTGGCTACTTCTCTGCAAGATTGGATGACCTGGTGAACTACATACCAGCAAGGCTATCCGTGCTCTTTATCTCGGCAGGATCCATTTTCTATGGTTCACCTCTTTCTGCACTGAAAGTATCGTGGAGAGATCACGGCTTGACAAAAAGTCCGAACTCTGGATGGCCGATGGCCGCTATGGCAGGTTCATTAGAGATATCTCTTAAGAAGCCAGACAATTACATACTTGGCAGCGATCTTGACATGGCAGAAACACATCATATAAAAAGTGCAATACGTATTATGGAAATGTCAACGACGTTTTTAATAATTGTATTCTTTATGATCGCCTATTTTATACCAATGTACTGTTAGGTGGAGGAAATATCGATGAAAATTAAAGAGATGCTAGAATCAAAGGGCATATCGATTGAAAAAATCATTTCTGCTGCAATGCAGATGCATGTCCCTCATCCTGGTGTTAAGACCCAAGAAGAGGCGAGAAAGATCTTTCAAAGTGAGCTGGAGCACGCATTGGCAGACCCGAATCTATGCGCCCTAATTTATGCTGGCATCGCTATTGAGAGAGATGTTGCTAAAGGATTGATTTTTTTTGGGGATAGATATGATCTAGATGATGCATCACTTATCGCCGATGAGGTTCTAGGTATGAGCATTTCAAAATACATAGGTGGGTATAAGGGCTTGTTTGAGTACATTCGATGCGATAAATCCAAACCAGGTATAGTGGCTGAACTCGGTCCTTTCATGGATGATGTGGTTGCAGGGCTCATAGGAGGCATTTCAGCAAACATGTATGATGCTGGTCTGAGAAAGAATCAAGGGAGATAAAAATGAATGGTCTTCTCCATACAATAAAAGCAGGAATAGGTTTTTTCACCACCATTCCAGTTGGAATAGACGTTGAGGGTATACACAAGCTTAGTTTAAATGCATATTTGTTCCCACTTGTAGGCGCCATTATAGGTCTTTTGGTTGGCTGCATTGGACTTGTACTAAGTCATTTGCCATCCTATTTGTTTTCCGCATTACTAATCTTCATTTTATATCTCGTTACTGGACTGAATCATTTAGACGGATTAATGGACTTTGGAGACGCACTCCTCACACACGACACTACTGAGGAAAAAATAAGGGTCATGCGCGACCCCTCGGTGGGTGTAGGTGGAATTGTTTTTTGTGTGATTTCAATATTGATACTCTTCTCTGGCATAATTACACTCCAGCAGAACATATTGTTCTCAATCTTGGCGGCTGAGATTTGCGCCAAGCAATCCATGTTAACGGCAGCAATGTTCGGAAGCAGTATGCATAAAGGATTGGGATCCATATTCATTGATAATGTTACCATGCGCGATTTCCTTATCGGACTGATATTTTCGATGATAACTTGTTGGCTCACTTTAGGTATGGTAGGAATCATTGCTTTGTTTGCCTCACTTTCATCTGCATTGATCGTTGTAAGCATTTCAAATCATAACTTTGGTGGTGTTAGTGGGGACTCTCTAGGGGCGACCAATGAAATTGGGCGCATATTGGCGTTGATTGTGGGGGGGTCAGCATGGACTCTATTGTGATGGCTGGTGGACTCGGAACTCGATTGGGTAGAGGAGATAAAC
>CAYZWV010000065.1:0-7845 GCA_964482255.1 uncultured Methanocellaceae archaeon | reverse complement strand
CTTTTGGAACAACTGGTTCTTTTGTATCAAAAGTCCAGAAGGTTGGCTCAAGCCCTAGTTCAAAGATACTCTGAATCAGGACGCAAATATTATGACAGAGCACCTTGCAAAGAATCTCGTTGACCTGAGCGATAGGGGATTTAGCCCGAACCGAAGCCCCGAACTTAGCCTTTATCATAGAGAAGGTGGATTCAACGTTAGACCTCTTGTGATAATGCTGCAAAAAGACTTCCCTGTTGAAGTTGTAGTAGTGCCACATTCTATGCCACAGACCATCATATCCAGTCGTGGGACTTCCCATTCCCCTAGCGTTACCCTTGAAAGGAATATAAGGCGTGCCACCTACGGCTTGGACTGCGTGGAGATTGCTACGGCTGGAATAGGCTTTGTCCGCCGAGACTTCATTGATGCTAAAGGTCTCAGCAGTTTTATTCAACAATGGGACAAATTGAGTGGAATCACCCGACTCGTAGGGCGTAGCCTCAACGCTGGTAACGATATGCGTCTTAACACCGCACATCAAATGGGTTTTAACCCACCTTTGTCTATTACGCTCACCATATTTATGGTCATACCATCGGGAATACGTTTTAGTGGCGAATCCAGAGGAATCTACGGCGAAGTCCGTTTCAACGGCTTTCAGTGGGCTAGCACTTTGCTCAATAAGTCTTTTGAGCAGAGGAGTCAGTTCGGGATTTTCAAGATAACGGGCATTGCTGGCAAAGGATGGAGCTTTAGCAACGAGTTCCCTTGTTTCCGCATCTCTAAGGGTAGACATGAAGCGTCTACCGGACATGGTGCTGTAAACCTTATAGGTAATACCGAAGACCACATCAGCCAAAGGCAGTCTCGGTCTGCCGAATCTGTATTCTGGTTGGGGAATGCCGTTGCACAGGTCTCGGAGCAAGGCGACAAAACGTTCTTCCTCATGCATCTGAGCGTTGTCATAAGGACTCCATTCCTGTGTGCAGGTCATTTTGACAGACTGAGTATAGGTGATAGTGCCGTCTGGCTTGGTCTCACGCTGTATCACATACTCAACAGCGTGGATATGCTTGCATGGCTGATGGCGGGTTTCAAAATCGGGGCAAGTGCAAAAAGGCTCGCCGTGGTCGAGGCACACGAAGTAAGTCCCGTTGCCAGACTGAGAAGGTACTTTCCAGCCCAGTCTATTCTTTTCAATCTTGCTTGTTGCTGCTATTACCAATCCTCTTTCCTGTCTCGCATCCATTTTAGTTCTCCTTCTAACTATTTATACTGTATCTATAATACCATACAAAGTATACTTTTGTCAATACCTTTAGCAAAAATAATTTTAGGGGGTATTCTATTGACAAATCCATAATATTTATGGTATTATATCAATAAGCAATAGGAGTAGGTGATATAATACCAAGCAAATGAATGAACAAACTCATAATCCCATACAAATTAAATTAGCTATCCTTCAGGAGAAAGGCTGGACGTTAGCTGCTTTAGCAGATGAACTAGAGCAAAGGGTAAACACACTTGAGAAATGGAAGGCTGGAGATAGGAACCCAGCCAATGAAAAGGCAGTGTTGGCGATGCTGGGACGTCTTGAGAAGAGAAAGCGGATACCCAAGAAACGCCGGTATGCAAAAGGCAGCAGAAAACCTATTAACAAAGAGGAGCGTCAAGATGGGTAATGAGGCTAAGACTGAAAACTTAGTTCGAGACCTGTTAAGAGAAAATGGGTATTATGACAATCCAGATATTATTGTCGAGGAAAAGAAAAGTGATAATCCTGCGATAGATAAATTATTAAAAAATGCTTCTAAAAAAGGTGTCGGTGCAGGATATCCTGAATTTATTATTAGAAACAAGCAGTTTAGTGGATTCTTAATTGTCATTGAATGTAAGGCAGATATTACAAAGCACGCTAGCAAAGAGTTAAACCATTTTGCTGAATATGCGGTAGATGGTGCATTGTTATATGGCTCGTACCTTTCGAAAGAATATGATGTTTTGTCAATCGGAGTTAGTGGAGAGGCAAATGATAAGATGAAGGTCTCTCATTATCTATTAATAAAAGGCACTGGCGAGAAAAAACCGTTTTTAGGGAATGAAATCATTTCTTTTTCAGATTATTATCAGGAATATTTGAAAAGCCCTCATAAGGTGAGCCAAGATTTAAAAACATTGTCCATATACTTTAAAAGATTGAATACTCGATTACATGCAAAGAAAATTAAGGAAGACCAAAGAAGCCTGTTGATTAGTGGTATATTAATTGCTTTACAGAATAAAGCATTCAGACAAGGGTTTAGAGGTCATAAGACATCTCAAGACTTGGCTGATAATATTGTTAGCACAATTGTTGAGGAATTATCCTATGCTAAACTTCCTAAGAAAAGAATAGAAAACCTCGAATATAGATTCTCCTTTATTAAAACTCATACCACTTTGTCCACAGACAAGGAATTCTTAGAATATTTGATTACTGATATAGATAGCGAAATCAACTCGTTTTTAAAGACTCATCAGTATTATGACGCTATCGGACAATTTTATATCGAATTCCTACGTTATGCTAATAATGACAAGGGACTCGGTATTGTGCTGACCCCACCTCATATAACAGAATTGTTTGTTGAACTTGCAGGGGTAACAAAAGATAGTGTTGTAGTTGATAATTGTTGTGGAACTGCCGGTTTCCTTATAAGTGCAATGAGAAAAATGATAAATGATTCAAAGGGCAATTCAGCAGAAGTATCAAAAATATACAATGAAAGACTAATAGGTATTGAATTTCAAGATGATATTTATGCATTGGCCATTTCCAATATGATAGTACATGGTGATGGTAAAGCTAACGTATTGCCTGGTGATTGTTTTAAGATGGTTGATAATATAAAAAATAACTTCAAACCAACAGTTGGGTTGCTAAATCCACCATATAAGCCACCAGAACAAACTGAGGAAGTCAGAGAAGAATTTGAATATGTGCTTAATAATCTAGATATGCTGGAGCCAAACGGGAAATGTGTTGCAATTATTCCCATGAGTTGTGCAGTCGCTCAAACTGGCCAGGTATTTGAACTTAAAGAGATGTTATTAAATAAGCATACCCTTGAAGCAGTAATGTCAATGCCAGACCAGCTTTTTCATGATTCAGATGCTGGCGTTGTCACTTGTGTGATGGTGTTTACTGCCCACTCACCACACCCTAAAGGTAAAAAAACATGGTTTGGTTATTGGAAGAATGATAACTTTGTTAAGGTTAAGAATAGGGGCAGGATAGATAAATTCAATAAATGGGATTCCACCCGAGATTCTTGGGTGAATATGTACAGAAACAAAGATGTGATTAATAACTATAGCCTCATGAAAGAAGTTACTGCGAATGATGAATGGTGTGCAGAAGCATATATGGAAACAGATTACACGAAATTGACTAACGAAATGTTTGAACAGGTCGTAAAAAATTACGTTACCTACGAATATTTTAATAGGTAATTATATGGTTCGTATTACTGAATATTTTGATGTTTTTTATGGTGCAAACCAAGAATTGGTTAACATGGAACTAGACAAGCATGGAATAAATTTTGTGTCTAGGACTTCTGTAAACAATGGAGTGGTAGCAAGGGTAAAACGTATACCAAGCGTTGAGCCAAATCCTGCAAATACTATTTCAGTTGCAGGTGGTGGTTCAGTAATGGAGAGTTTTTTACAAAAAGAACCTTATTACAGTGGAAGAGACTTATTTTATCTGAAACCTAAAATAGAATTAACAGATAAGCAATTACGGTTCTACTGAATCTTAGTTGTTTCATTTTAACCTTTGTGCTATCATACTCCCACAATGAACTGGGTAACTATTGCGCTAATTATTGTTTGGATTTTCGGTATAGTCATAATAACAACCAATGTCCATACCCTTTGGATTCAGATTCTATCTAACCTTGCTTGGACTGCCATTTTTGTCGTCGTCGGTTTTAGGTCTGGCTCTAAGTAGTTTTTCTATTCGTCTTAATCCGTCTAGTATCGTTATCCATATCACGCCTAGATATACTATAAAGAGCAAAGCCCATAAACTTAATTCTTCTGACATTATTTTCTCCTTATTCGGGATAGGCTTGTCATTGGCTTTTCACGACTTCGTGTTCTCCTCTTAACCGTCTTTTTACGCTTGGTAGCCCTCTTGGTAACTCCAGCCGACAGCATATCTTCTGGTATTGGCTCATAGACCTTAATCGGGATTTTAGCCGTAATCTCGTAGGGCTGTTCGCAGATGTCCTTCCAGTTACGAAACGGGAAGTGTATCCCCGCTACCCTTGCTGGCGTGCTGTCTTTCAGGCTCATATGTGGTCTAAAAAAGTTGTAGTGCACCAGCCAGCCGTCAAGATACTTTCTAGCCGACTCTACCGTGTGTAGACCCCGCATGACCTTAGTTCTAGACTTGAGCGTGGAGTGAAAGCGTTCTATAAGATTGGTGTTATTCTCCACATCAAATGGCGCACCCTGCTTGTGGGTAGTATCACCACCAAAGACACGCTCTATGCCCTCCAGATACGCTCTGAGTTTGTCTGTATAGATGATGCGGGGTATTTTACCCGTCCTCTCGTAAGCCTGCTTCATAAGCTGTTCAGCATCATTAGACGTGCGGGTATAAGACATGTGGGTAGCTATCAGGAATCTAGTCTCAGTATCAATAATATCCCACAGCCAAATATTCTTTCCGTCTATATCCAGCACGGTTTCATCGGCTACCCAAATTGAGCCTACATCGGGCTTGTATTTCTCGGCTTCGTTCACGGCTAAATCCGTGAAGCGGTTTACCCAGTTCAACACGGTAACATCCGAGATGTAGTCGTTATACTGCTGTATAAAGTTGCGCCTTATCTCTTTCAGACTCATTCCCTCGAAGTACATGGAGATAGCGTCAGCAACTTTGTCTGTGGAGTACTGCATCTTGGGTATAGCGTCAGGATTAGAGAATTTCCGCTTGCAGTCGTTACAGTAGTAGTATTGGGTCTCTTTATACTTGCCATATTTACGGACGTTCTCTGAACCACAGTATTTACACCTGATTACTGGGTTTATTGTTTCGTTCATCTCTATCCCGCCTTATCTCTTGGATTAAGTCGTTTACACTCTGTATCAGCGAAGCTAAATTGCCACTTTCGGAAGGTTTATCCTTTTCCCGTAATTGCTGTACTGTCCTAATTATCAAGTAGATGAAGACTACTACAACAAGCACCGTGAAAAGCCAATACAAACCATAAAATATCTCGGACCTAAATTCTCGTAGAAACGGCAAATATGTCAGCATTACATCCATAAAGCCAATCCCCCTGTTATCCGACAGTATCCACGCATACCCAGAGAATAAGAGCAATACGGAAAACCATGCCAATACTGTATCAATGCTAATTCTACGCACGATAGTATCCCCCTTAGCTTTTTAAGGGGATTATAACACCTATCTACCCACCTATGCTTGCAACTAAGATTGAGTAATAAGGCAATTACTTTACTATTGCATGTGTTTCAAGGCTAATAGTTACAAGTTTAATTATGGCCGACAAGCAAATAAAACTTTACGTGAATTAGAGATACCCTCTATTGAAAATATACCTGAATGGGTAGAAACGACTTCATTTCCTTGTAAACCTGAGAAAGAACCGGTTCATGATAAATTAGCGGATTTTAAACAGGTAAAATGGGATTATTTTACGATTAATGATATTTTTGATGAAATACAAATCGCAAGAAGTGTTGATTTGAATAAGTTAGCGGTTGATGAGATAGGAATTAATTATATAGGCAGGTCACGAGAAAACAATGGGGTTACGACTAGAATTCAAAATGAAAGTGGTAAAAAAGATTTCATTAATGAAGGTAATTGTATTATTGTCCCGATGGTAGGAGATTCAACCTGTTATTGTTTTTTCCAAAGGTCACCCTTTTTTGCTTCCCAAAACATACTTATCTTACGCTCATCAAAAATGAATGTTTATAGTGCTTTGTTTATAAATACAATACTTGGTTTAGAGAGATTCCGATTCTCTTATGGGAGAACTCTAACCAAATCCTTTTTTAGCCAGCATAATATTAAACTTCCCTCAACAGACAATTCAGTTGACTGGCAATTCATGGAGAACTATATCAAATCGCTTCCTTATTCGAGTAATTTATAGAGGTGGTTCTTTATGGGATATGTGTGTCCTATAGATAAGTTTTATTCTACAACAAATGCAGGTATGTGTACTCATATAATGAATATAGCATCCACGGAGCATCAAGAATGGGTTGCCTCAAATGGCATAAATTACAATGATTTAGTGTTAACTGGTAATTCTGCTCCGCTAAAAGCCCTCGTTGAAAAGAAGTGTAAAGTATAAAAACACTTTTGATACAACCACCTGACTTTTGATACAGAAGGCACTTATGATACAAAGCCCTTGACAAATACTACATCTAGTGGTATTATAGTCCCGTTTCACTATATGATGTAGTCTAAGGCTATGAATTGTCCGTATTGCGGTTATCATGATTCCAGGGTCACAGACTCCCGTGACGTCAATGATGGAATACGGCGTCGGCGGCAGTGCCTGAACTGCGGCGAACGTTTCACCACCTACGAACGACTGCAACCGGCCAGCCTCTTTGTCATCAAGAAGGACGAGAGGCGTGAGGAATTTGACCGAGACAAGCTGCTAGTAGGCATTCGCAAAGCCTGTGACAAACGGCCACTACCCAGTGGCAGTGTTGATAAGCTCGCCGATGATATAGAAGCTGAGCTCTACCACCTGGGCAAGGCCGAGATACCCAGTGCTGTTATCGGTGATATGGTAATGAAAAGGTTAAAAGCCGTGGACAATATCGCTTATATCCGCTTCGCCAGCGTCTATCGGGAGTTTGCCGACATCACAGCGCTGAAGCAGGCTGTAGACACGCTGGTCAGTAGCCAAGCGGAAGTGCCCCGCCCTACCAGTCAGCTACCCCTGCTCCCCGATGAGGAACTGGAAGTACTGACCGGGAGCCTCAACCGAGGCCGAAAGAAGCCAATGGTGCCCAGAGGGAGGCCCGCGGGTAAGACCAGAACCGGGAGGCGCCGATGAACAGAGATAACGAGTCGCAACGGAGCCGACCGGTCAACCGCACCCAGATTGCCAAGGCGATTTTCGCTGCTGCCGAGTCCATGGGCATGGCTGATAGAAACCAAATAGAACAGCTTACCAGCCACATTATTGAACGCCTGGAGCAGCCGCAGCCCCTGCCCGGAATGGAACACCTGGTACCGAAAACCCGACCAAGAAAGAGACGCCTGGTCGCGGAGAGCGAAATCCAAAGCATAGTCAGGGATATCCTAGCCGAAAGAGAGCTACCCAAGCGAGAGGAGGCCCAGCCCAAAATGGAAACTACTCTAGTCAAGCCAAAGGTGCAGGTCACAGGTGGCATCAGCCTTACCGAAAATGCCCTCCGCGTGCTGGAAAAAAGATATCTCAAGAAAGACAAGCAGGGACAGGTTATTGAGACCCCCGATGAGATGTTCCGGCGTGTGGCCCAGGCCATTGCTTCTGCCGAGCTTACCCACAACCCTGAAGCAGATGTTAAGGCCAGAGAGGAAGAATTCTATCATTTGATGACAAGCCTAGAGTTCCTGCCCAACTCCCCCACCCTGATGAATGCCGGGAGGGAACTGGGGCAGCTGTCAGCCTGCTTCGTCATCCCCGTAGAGGACTCGATGGAGTCCATCTTCAACGCCGTAAAGTACACTGCGCTCATCCACAAGAGTGGCGGAGGAACCGGTTTTTCCTTCTCCAGGCTAAGACCGGAAACGGACAGGGTCGGCTCCACAGGAGGTGTGGCCAGCGG